>NZ_LUNH01000017.1:0-19018 GCF_001628525.1 Aeromicrobium sp. REDSEA-S38_B2
CCATTCCACGCAGACGCTGGGGGGTCGGCCCGCGCTGAGCCGTTGCCGGGTGGTCTCGATACGTCAGGACGTGCTCGCTGGCGCTCGCCGTCCTGACTACTCGACCAGCGGGGCCTCCCGCCGGTCGAGTAGGCCGACCGGCGACGAAGGAGCACGGTCGGACGTATCGAGACCACTCCACGCAGACGCTGGGGGTTGGCCCGCGCGGGGCCGTTGCCGGGTGGTCTCGATACGCGGCACGGAGCTCCTTCGTCGCCCGTGCCGCTACTCGACCAGCGGACGCGTCGACCGGCGGAGGCGGGTCAGAGGGTGGCGAGCCAGTTCTCCAGGAGGCGGCGGCCGGCGTCGCCGGACTTCTCCGGGTGGAACTGCGTGGCCCAGAGGGGGCCGTTCTCGACGGCGGCGACGAAGCGGTCGCCGCCGTAGTCGGTCCACGTGACCCGCGGGGCGGTGAACGACGTGCCCTGGACGTCGAGCTCCCACCGGCGCACGCCGTAGGAGTGCACGAAGTAGAAGCGCTCGTCCTCGAGACCGGCGAACATCCTCGAGCCGTCGGGCACCTGGACCGTGTCCCAGCCCATGTGCGGGACGATGGGGGCCTGGATGCGCTCGACCGTGCCGGGCCACTCGCCGCAGCCGACGGAGCGGACACCGTGCTCGATGCCCTCGCCGAAGAGGATCTGCATGCCCACGCAGATGCCCAGCACGGGACGGTTCGCGATGAGCCGGCGCTCGATGATGCGCTCGCCGTTGACCGCGCGCAGCCCCTCCATGCAGGCCGCGAATGCGCCCACGCCGGGCACGAGCAGGCCGTCGGCCGTCTCGGCGACCGCCGGGTCGGACGTCAGCGTGACGTCGGCGCCGGCGCGCTCGACCGCGCGGACGGCCGAGCGCAGGTTGCCGGAGCCGTAGTCGAGCACCGCGACCGTGGGCCGCGACGTCGCGGTCGGCACTACAGCGCCCCCTTGGTCGACGGGATGCCCGTCTCCCGCGGATCGATGGCGACGGCCGCGCGCAGCGCCCGCGCGAGCGCCTTGAACTGGCACTCGGCGATGTGGTGCGGGTCGCGGCCGGCGGTGAGCGTCATGTGCATCGTCAGGCCCGCGTGGTGGGCGATCGACTCGAACACGTGCGAGGTCAGCGAGCCGGAGTAGTCACCGCCGATGACCACGGTGATCTGCCGCTCGGGCTCGCCGGTGTGCACGAAGTAGGGCCGACCGGACACGTCGACCGTGCAGGTGGCGATGGCCTCGTCGAGCGGGACGGTCGCCGTGCCGTAGCGGGTGATGCCGGCCTTGTCGCCGAGCGCCTCGCGCAGCGCGTCGCCGATGCCGATGGCGGTGTCCTCGACCGTGTGGTGGGCGTCGATGTGCAGGTCGCCCTCGGTGCGGACCGTCAGGTCGATGAGCGAGTGCCGCGACAGCGCCGTGAGCATGTGGTCGTAGAAGCCGACCCCGGTGGAGATGTCGTGCGTGCCGGTGCCGTCGAGGTCGAGCTCGACGACGACGTGCGACTCCGAGGTCTTCCGCTCGATGCGGGCAGTCCTGCTGCTCATGCGATGACCTCCTGGAGTGCCGTGAAGAACGCGTCCATCTCGGACGGCGTCCCGATGGAGACGCGCAGCCATCCTAGGGGTCCGGTCTCGCGGATGAGCACGCCACGGTCGACGAGGGCCTGCCAGGTGGCGTGCCTGTCCTCGAAGGTGCCGAAGAGGACGAAGTTGGCGTCGGAGTCGGCGACGGTGAGCCCGAGGCCGCGCAGGCGCTCGGCGGTGCGGTCGCGCTCGACCCGCAGGGCGTCGACGTTCGCGAGCAGCTCGTCGGTGTGCCGCAGCGCCGCCAGCGCGGTGGCCTGCGTGACCGACGACAGGTGGTACGGCAGCCGGACGATGCGCAGCGCGTCGACGACGTCGGCGTGGGCGGCGAGGTAGCCCAGACGGCCGCCGGCGAGGGCGAACGCCTTGCTCATGGTGCGGGTGACGATCAACCGTCCGTGGTCGGCGAGCAGCTCGAGCGCGCTGGGCGTGCCGGCGCGCCGGAACTCCGCGTACGCCTCGTCGACGACGACCATGCCGGGTGCGGCGTCGAGCACGGCCCGAGTGTGGGCCGGGTCGAGCGCGGTGCCCGTCGGGTTGTTCGGCGAGGTCAGGAACACGACGTCGGGCTGCTCGGCGTCGATGAGCGCGACCGCGGCGTCGACGTCGATGCCGAAGTCGTCGCGCCGACGTCCCGCGACCCATCGGGTGTGGGTGTTGCGCGCGTACTCGGGGTACATCGAGTAGGTCGGCGCGAAGCTCAGCGCGGTGCGCCCCGGCCCGCCGAAGGCCTGCAGGACCTGCTGCATGATCTCGTTCGAGCCGTTCGCCGCCCACACGCGCGACGCGTCGAGGTCGACGGCCGGCGTGTCGCGCGACAGGTAGGCGGCGAGCCCCTCGCGCAGCGCGGCGGCCTCGCGGTCGGGGTAGCGGTTGAGCTCGAGCGCAGCGGTGCGCACGGCCTCGGCGACGTCGGCGGCGGCCGCCTCGCTCGGCCCGTACGGGTTCTCGTTGGTGTTGAGCCGCACCGGCACGTCGATCTGCGGCGCGCCGTACGGCTCCTCGTCCCGGAGCTCCTCACGCACCGGGACCCAGTCGGGAACGGCCATTACCGGGTCCGGCCCGTACGGATCCCCACCGCGGCACCGTGCGACGGGAGGTCCTCCGCGTTCGCCAGCACCTCGACGTGGTGCCCGACCTCGCGCAGGGCGGCCTCGGTGTAGGTGACGACGTGCACGTTCTTGCAGAACGCGCGCACCGACAGGCCCGAGGAGTGACAGGCGCAGCCGGCCGTGGGCAGCACGTGGTTGGACCCGGCGGCGTAGTCGCCGAGGGAGACCGGCGTCCACGCGCCGACGAAGATCGCGCCGGCGTTGACGATGCGTGCTGCGACGCCGGCCGCGTCGGCCGTCTGGATCTCGAGGTGCTCGGCGGCGTAGGCGTTGGCGACGTCGACGGCCTGGTCGAGGTCGGCGACCAGCACGATCGCCGACTGCGGTCCGGCGAGCGACGTGCTGATGCGCGCCTGGTGCGTGGCGGTCGGGACCTGGCGCTCCAGCTCGGCGGTCACCGCGTCGGCGAGCGCGTCGCTGGGCGTGACGAGCACGCTGGCGGCCATCGGGTCGTGCTCGGACTGGCTGATGAGGTCGGCCGCGACGAAGGCGGGGTCGGCGGTGTCGTCGGCGATGACGGCGATCTCGGTGGGGCCGGCCTCGGAGTCGATGGCGACCGTGCCCTGCAGGTAGCGCTTGGCGGCGGCCACGTAGATGTTGCCCGGTCCGGTCACGAGGTCGACGGGCTGCACGCTGCCGCCGGTGGCGACGCTGCCGTAGGCGAGCAGCGCGAGGGCCTGCGCTCCCCCGGCCGCGTACACCTCGTCGATGCCGAGCAGCGCGCACGCCGCGAGGATCGTCGGGTGTGGGAGGCCGTCGAACTCCGCCTGCGGGGGCGACGTGAGGGCGATCGAGCCGACACCCGCCACCTGCGCCGGGACGGTGTTCATGACGACGGTGCTGACGAGCGGGGCGAGCCCACCGGGCACGTAGAGACCCACGCGCTGCATGGGCACGATGCGCCGCTCGACCGTGGCGCCGGGGGCGACGGTCGTGACGACCGTCTGCTCGAGCTCGGCCTCGCACGTGGTGCGCAGACGCGCGATCGACTCCTCCAGACCGGCGCGGATCGCGGGGTCGAGGTCGGCCAGCGCCTTCTCGAGGTACTCCGGCGCGACCCGCAGCGACGCGGGACGGACGCCGTCGAAGCGCTCGCCGTACTCGAGCACGGCCTCCTCGCCGCGGGCCCGGACGTCGTCGCACAACGGCCCGACCACGTGCAGCGCGTGCTCGACGTCCTGCTGCGCGCGGGGCAGCTCGGCGGTCGGGTCGGTGCGGAGGTCGAGTCGTCTGATCACGCACCGATTCTAGGGACCGTCCCCTCGCCTAGGATCAGGCCCCGTGACGTCCCGCGACCTGCAGCAGCCGATCGTGGCCGGCGTGGTCACCGCGGTGGTCGGGTTCACGTCGTCCTTCGCGGTCGTGCTCGCGGGTCTGCGCGCCGTCGGCGCCTCGCCCGACGAGGCGGCCAGCGGGCTCCTGGCGCTCACGGTCGCGTTCGGCCTGCTCATGTCGGGGCTCGCGGTGTGGACTCGCCTGCCGGTCACGCTGGCGTGGTCGACGCCGGGCGCGGCGCTGCTGGTGAGCACCGGACCGGTCGAGGGTGGCTGGCCCGCCGCCGTCGGCGCGTTCGTGCTGACCGGCGTGCTGCTCGCCCTCACCGGGCTCGTCCCCTGGCTCGGTCGGCTGGCGGCCGCGATCCCGGTGCCGCTGGCGCAGGCGATGCTGGCGGGCGTGCTGCTGCAGCTGTGCCTGGCGCCGTTCACCGCCCTGGCGGACGCGCCCGCCGCGGTCGGCCCGGTCGTGCTGGTCTGGCTGCTCGCCACCCGCTGGGCGCCCCGCTGGGCGGTCCCGCTGGCGCTGCTCGGCGCCTTCGTCGTCATCGGCGTCTCCCTGGCCACGACGGGGACCTCGGTGCCCACCGGGCACCTCCTCCCCCGCCTCGAGCCCACGACGCCGACGCTCACCGTCGCGGCGGTGGTCGGCATCGCCGTGCCGCTGACCGTCGTCACGCTGGCCTCGCAGAACGTGCCGGGCGTCGCGGTGATGCGCAGCTTCGGCTTCACCGTGCCGTGGCGCGCGTCGATGGTCACGACCGGGGCGGGGACGTCGGCGGCGGCCGTGTTCGGCGGTCACGCCATCAACCTGGCCGCGATCTCGGCCGCGCTCGCGGCGGGCGACGGCGCGGGCCCACGCGAGCGGCGCTGGGTGGCGGCGTTCGCGGCGGGTCTCGTCGCCCTGCTCCTCGCCCTCACCTCCGGTGCGCTGGTCGCGGTCACCGAGGCCGCGCCGGCCGGCATCGTCGAGACGGTCGCCGGCCTGGCGTTGCTCTCGACGTTCGCCGCGTCGATGGTCGCGGCGCTCGCCACCGACACCGGACGCACGAGCGCCACCGTCACGTTCCTCGTCGCCGCGTCGGGTCTGCAGCTGTTCGGCGTCGGGGCGGCGTTCTGGGCCCTGGTCGTCGGCCTCGTCGTGCGGGCGACGCTGGAACGTCGCACCGCAGCGTCCGTGGAGCAGGAGGAGGCCGCCGATGGCGCGGAAGACGTCCGACGCTGAGGCGACGCCGGCGCTCGCGGCCGTGCTGCGCGCCGGCGTCGAGCACCAGGTGCACCGCTACGTCCACGACCCTCGCTCGACGTCGTACGGCTGGGAGGCGGCCGAGGCGCTGGGCGTCGAGCCCGACCGCATCTTCAAGACGCTGGTCGCCGACGTCGACAGCGAGCTCTGCGTCGCGGTGGTGCCCGTGACCCTCCAGCTCGACCTCAAGGCGCTCGCAGCGACCCTCGGCGGCAAGCGGGCCGCGATGGCCGACCCGGCGCGGGCCGAGCGGGCCACCGGCTACGTCGTCGGGGGCATCTCGCCGCTCGGCCAGAAGCGCGCGCACCGCACGGTCGTCGACGAGACCGCGGAGCTGTGGGACACGCTCCACGTCTCGGGTGGTCGGCGCGGGCTCGAGATCGAGCTCTCCCCCGCCGACCTGCTGCGGCTCACGGGTGGAGTGCCGGGGCCGATCGCTCGCTGACGTCGGGGCGTCGGCCGGCCGCCCAGGTGACGACGAAGACGCCGACCAGCCCCGCGATCGCCCACACCACGAAGGACGCCGGCGAGTCCACGGCCAGACGGGCCGAGATGCTGTCGCCGAGCTGCGGCGACCGGACCGCCTCGGGCCCGTCGGGGCCGAGCAGGACGCCGAGACGCCAGGTGAGCACCGACGCGGCCAGCGTGGCCGCGACGGTCAGCGGCACGACCACCCAGCCGAGCCGGCGCAGCACGAAGCCGGCGACGAGGCCCCAAACAGCCGCCACGGCGGCGCCGATGGCCACGAACAGCAGCTCGACGCCGACCTGGGCACCCGCGGCCTCCTCGGTGAGCACGACACCCTGCTGCGTGACCTCCCACTGCGGCGGCGACGCGAGCTGGACCCACAGCACCGCGGCGCCCGCGGCGAGCACGAGCAGACCCACCACCAGGGCGACCACCTGCACGACCGTGCGCCTCATTCCTGATCCCTTCATCCCAGGCAATGGGGCCCCAGGAGCTCCTTGAGGTCGGCGATGAGCGACGAGGACGGCTTGACCCGCAGGCTGTCGTCGAGACGCATGACCTTCGTGGTGCCGGTGCCGACGAGGCGCAGGTGCACCTCGGTCATGCCCGGGTGGCTGCCCAGCACCTGCTTGAACGTGCCGATGGTGTCGCTCGTGCACCGCGCGACCGGCAGCGTGACGACGACGGGGGCGTCGGCCTGCCCGCCCGAGCCCATGGCCGGCATGGTCACCTCGAGCGCGTTGAGCTCGACGCTGTCGTCCTTGCGGCGCAGACGTCCCTTGACGACCACGACGGTGTCGGGCACGAGCACGGGAGCCGCGAGGTTGTACGCGCCGGGGAAGACCATCACGTCGATGCTGCCGTCGAGGTCCTCGACCGTCACGAGCGCCCACGTGTCGCCCTTCTTGCTGAGCCGGCGCTGGACGGCGGTGATGAGCCCACACACCCGCACGGTCGTGCCGTCGGGGCGCTCGGCGTCGGCGATCAGGTCGCCGATCGAGCAGTCGCTGCTGGCCTTCAGCACGTGCTCCAGCCCCATGAGGGGGTGGTCGGAGACGTAGAGGCCGAGCATGTCGCGCTCGAACGCCAGGAGCTGGGTCTTCTCCCACTCCGGCATGTCCGGCACGCTGACGGTGACGCCCGTGAACGCGTCGTCCATCCCGCCGAACAGGGAGTCCTGGCCGATCGCGGCGTTGCGCTTGAGGTCGATGTACTGGTCGACGGCGTCCTCGGCGATCGTCGTCAGCGCGCGACGACGGTGGCCCAGCGAGTCGAACGCGCCGGCCTTGATGAGGGAGTCGAGCACGCGCTTGTTGCACACGTGCGTGGGCACCTTGTCGAGGAAGTCGGTGAAGTCCTTGTAGGGGCCGTTGTCCTCCCGGCCCGCGACGATGCCGGCCACGACGTTCTCGCCGACGTTGCGCACGGCGCTCAGGCCGAAGCGGATGTCCTCGCCCACCGAGGCGAAGTTCGAGACCGAGTCGTTGACGTCGGGCGGCAGCACCTGGATGCCGAGCCGGCGGCACTCCGCGAGGTAGATGGCCGACTTGTCCTTGTCGCCGCGGGTGCTCGTCAGGAGCGCCGCCATGTACTCGGCCGGGTAGTTGGCCTTCAGGTAGGCGGTCCAGTAGGAGATGACGCCGTACGCGGCGGAGTGCGCCTTGTTGAAGGCGTAGTCGGAGAACGGGAGCAGGATCTCCCACAGTGCGGTGATGGCCGCCTGGGAGTAGCCGCGCTCGAGCATGCCGGCCTGGAAGCCCGCGTACTGCTTGTCGAGCTCCTCCTTCTTCTTCTTGCCCATCGCGCGACGCAGGTTGTCGGCCTGTCCGAGGCTGAACCCGGCCAGGACCTGGGCGATCTCCATCACCTGCTCCTGGTAGACGATCAGGCCGTACGTCTCCCCCAGGACGTCCTTGAGCGGCTCCTCCAGCTCGGGGTGGATCGGCTCGATCGCCTCGCGGCCGTTCTTGCGCCGGGCGTACTTGTTGTGGGAGTCCGCACCCATCGGGCCGGGGCGGTACAGCGCGCCGACGGCCGAGATGTCCTCGAACTTGTCCGGACGCATGCTGCGCAGCAGGGCGCGCATGGGGCCGCCGTCGAGCTGGAACACGCCGAGCGTGTCGCCGCGCGACAGCAGGTCGTACGTGGCGGGGTCGTCGAACGTGAGGTCCTCCAGGACGACCTCCTCGCCCCGGTTGGCCCTGATGTTGAGGAGGGCGTCGTCGAGGACGGTCAGGTTGCGCAGACCCAGGAAGTCCATCTTGACCAGCCCGAGCGACTCGCACATCGGGTAGTCGAACTGGGTGATGATCGCGCCGTCCTGCTCGCGCCGCATGATGGGCACGATGTCGACGAGCGGCTCGCTGCTCATGATGACGCCGGCCGCGTGCACGCCCCAGTTGCGGATCTGGCCCTCGAGGCCGAGCGCCGTCTCGTAGATCTTGCGGACCTCGGCGTCGCTCTCGTGGAGCTCGCGGAACTCCTTGCCGTCGTTGAAGCGCTTGTGGCTCGGGTCAAACAGCTGCTTGAGCGGCACGCCCTTGCCCATGATGTCGGCCGGGAGTGCCTTGCTGATCCGCTCGCCCATGCTGAACGGGTAGTCGAGGACGCGGTTGGCGTCCTTGATGGCGGCCTTGGACTTCAGCCGCCCGAAGGTGGCGATGTAGGCGACGCGGTCGTTGCCGTACTTCTCGCTGACGTAGCGGATGACCTCGGCGCGCCGACGCTCGTCGAAGTCGATGTCGAAGTCGGGCATCGAGGGACGCTCGGGGTTGAGGAAGCGCTCGAAGATCAGGCCGTGCGTGAGCGGGCACAGGTCGGTGATGCGCAGCGCGTACGCGGCGATCGAGCCCGCGCCGGAGCCACGACCCGGCCCGACCCGGATGCCGTTGTCCTTCGACCAGTTGATGAAGTCGGCGACCACGAGGTAGTAGCCGCAGTAGCCCTTGGTCTTGATGACCTCGAGCTCCATGTCGACGCGGTCGCGCACCTCCTGGGTGAGCGCGTCGCCCGGGTAGCGCGACTCGATCCCGCGCCAGACCTCCTTGACGAACCAGCTCTCCTCGGTCTCGCCCTCCGGCACGTCGGCGCGCGCCATGTAGCCGCCGGTGTTCTCGGAGAACTCGACGTCGCAGCGCTCGGCGATGAGGAGCGTGTTGTCGCACGCCTCCTTCATGCCGTAGCGGTCCTCCCACAGCTCGCGCATCTCGGCCGCGGACTTCACGTAGTAGCCGCCGCCGTCGAACTTGAGCCGCTTGGGGTCGGCGATCGACTTGCCCGACGCGACGCAGATGAGCGCGTCGTGGGCGTCGGCGTCCTCGGGGTGCGTGTAGTGGCAGTCGTTGGTGGCCACGGGCGGCAGCCCGAGCTGCTTGCCCAGGCGCAGGAGGTCGTCGCGGACCTCCCGCTCGATCGGGATGCCGTGGTCCATCAGCTCGAGGAAGAAGTTCCCCTTGCCGAAGATGTCCTGGAAGTCCGACGCCGCCTGGACGGCCTCGTCGTACTGCCCGAGCCGCAGCCGGGTCTGGACCTCGCCCGAGGGGCACCCCGTGGTGGCGATCAGCCCGGAGCTGTACTCGGCGAGCAGCTCGCGGTCGGCGCGGGGCTTGTAGTAGTAGCCCTCGAGGCTCGAGCGCGACGACAGCCGGAAGAGGTTGTGCATGCCCTCCGTCGTGGAGGCCAGCATCGTCATGTGCGTGTAGGCGCCGCCACCGGCGACGTCCTTGCCGCCCTCCTCCTCATCGCCCGTGAGACCACGGCCCCACTTGACCTTGCGCCGCTCGCTGCGGTGCGTGCCGGGCGTCAGGTAGGCCTCGATGCCGATGATCGGCTTGACGCCGTGCTTGCGGGCCTTGGACCAGAAGTCGTAGGCGCCGTGCACGTTGCCGTGGTCGGTCATCGCGATGGCCGGCATGCCGAGCTCGGCGGTGCGCGCGAACATGCCGTCGAGCAGTGCGTGACCGTCGAGCATCGAGTACTCCGTGTGGTTGTGCAGGTGCACGAAGGACGAGTCGCTCGGCATCGGGTGATGCGCCTCCAGACATGGCGGACGGACGGCCCCGAGGGGCGGTGGAGGGGAAGGAGGCCAGCCTACGCGAGGGTCCCGACCCGTCCCGCCAGCACATGCGGGGACGGGTCGGGATCGGTCCTCAGCGCGCGGCGGAGACCCGGTAGCGGCGGATCGAGAGCGGCACGAAGACCACGAGGATCAGCGCCACCCACAGCAGTGTGTACAGCACGGGGTGCTGCAGGCTCCACGCCGTGCTGTCGACCGGGCCCGCGGGCACGTTGCCGAACAGCTCGCGACACGCCTGGGTGACCGCCGAGACCGGGTTCCACTCCACGAACGGGCGCAGGAAGGAGTTGAAGTCCTTCGTCGGGACGAAGGCGTTCGACACGAAGGTGAGCGGCATGATGACGATGAACGAGGCGTTGTTGATCACCTCGACGCTCGGCACGATCAGCCCGACGTAGGCCATGACCCAGCTGACCGCGTACGCGAAGAGCAGGAGCAGCAGGAACCCGCCCAGCATGTCGAGGACGCCCTCGCGCGCCCGCCAGCCGACGAGCAGGCCGGTGAGCGCCATGATGACGAGCGACAGGACGTTGTAGATGATGTCGGACGTCGTGCGACCCACGAGCACCGCCGACGGTGACATCGGTAACGACCGGAAGCGGTCGATGATGCCCTTCTGCATGTCCTCGGCCAGGCCGGCGCCCGTGAACGTCGCCCCGAAGACGACGGTCTGGGCGAAGATGCCGCCGATCAGGAACTCGCGGTAGTTCAGGCCCTGGCCCGCGTCGATCGCCCCGCCGAAGACGAACGCGAACAGCAGGACGAACATGATCGGCGAGATCAGGACGAACACGAGGATCTCGGGGACCCGCTTGATCTTGATGACGTTGCGCTTGGCGACGACCCAGCCGTCGCTCACGACCCGGGTGGCGTTCATGCGGTGGCCTCGTCCTTCTGGTCGGTGGCGGCGTCCGACGCGGTCGCGTGACCGGTCAGGCTGAGGAAGACGTCGTCGAGCGTCGGGCGGCGCAGTCCGACGTCGACGACGGCGAGCTGCTGCTCCTGCAGGGCCTGCAGGACGGTGGCGAGGCGCGCGACGCCGTCGGTGACGGGCGCGGACAGGCCCCGGCCGTTCGCGTCGACCTGCACCTCACCCGTGGCGACGGTCGCGAGGAGCCGGGCGGCGGCGTCGCGGTCGGCGGGGTCGGCGACGACGACCTCGACCCGCTCGCCACCGGTCCGGGCCTTCAGCTCGTCGGCGGTGCCGCGGGCGATGGCGCGGCCGGAGTCGATGACGACGATCTCGTCGGCGAGGACGTCGGCCTCCTCCAGGTACTGCGTGGTGAGCAGCAGGGTGGCACCCGAGCGGACGAGCTCCTGGATGACGCCCCACATCTGCTGCCGCGCGCGGACGTCGAGCCCGGTGGTGGGCTCGTCGAGGATGATCACCGGCGGGGCCGCGACGAGCGCGCCGGCGAGGTCGAGCCGACGTCGCATGCCACCGGAGTAGGTCTTGGAGGGCCGGTCCCCCGCGTCGGCGAGGTCGAAGCGCTCGAGCAGCTCGCGCGCGCGGTCGCGGGCCTGCGTGCGACCCATCCCGTACAGCCGCCCGATCATGTCGAGGTTCTCGAAGCCCGTGAGGTACTCGTCGACCGCGGCGTACTGGCCCGAGAGGCCGATGCGTGCCTTGACGCCCTCGGGGTCGCGCGCGACGTCGACCCCGGCGACCTCGGCGGTGCCGCCGTCGGCCTTGAGCAGGGTCGCGAGGATGCGCACGGCGGTGGTCTTGCCCGCCCCGTTGGGGCCGAGCAGGCCCAGGACGGTGCCCTCGGGCACCGACAGGTCGAGGCCGGACAGCGCCTCGACCCCTTTGTAGCGCTTGACGAGCCCGGTGGCCCGGATCATGTCGGCCATCAACTACCTCTCCGCCCTGTGTTCCGGGATGGAACACCTGGGGACGATCATGCCCTGTCGCGCCGACAGAACTCATCGTCCGAAGGGATGAGATCCGGACCCCCGGGCGAGCTCAGTCCTGGCGGTAGCTGGCGAGGAAGTTGCCGAGGCGCTGGATGGCGTCGCGCAGGTCCTGCGCCCACGGGAGGGTGACGATCCGCAGGTGGTCGGGGTCGGGCCAGTTGAAGCCCGTGCCCTGCGTCAGGAGGATCTTCTCCTTCAGGAGCAGGTCGAGCACGAGCTGCTGGTCGTCGCGGATCTCGTGCACCTCGGGGTCGAGTCGCGGGAACACGTAGAGGGCGCCCTTGGGCTCCACGACGGACACGCCCGGGATGGCGTTGAGCTCCTTGACGGCGGTGTCGCGCTGCTCGACGAGCCGACCGCCGGGCAGCACGAGGTCCTTGATGCTCTGGTACCCGCCGAGCGCCACCTGGATGGCGTTCTGGGCCGGGACGTTGGGGCACAGGCGCATCGACGCGAGCAGCGTGATGCCCTCGAGGTAGTCGCGCGCGCCCTCCAGCGGTCCGGTGACGACGAGCCAGGCGGCGCGGTAGCCGCACACGCGGTAGGCCTTGGACAGGCCGTTGAAGGTCAGCGTGAGGACGTCGGGCGCGAGCGTCGCGAGCGAGACGTGCTCGGCGTCGTCGTAGAGGATCTTGTCGTAGATCTCGTCGGACATGAGGACGAGCCCGTGCCGGCGCGCGAGGTCGGCGATGCCGGCGAGCGTCTCCCGCGAGTAGACCGCGCCCGTCGGGTTGTTCGGGTTGATGACGACGATGACCTTCGTGCGCTCGGTGATCTTGGACTCGAGGTCCTCCAGGTCGGGGTTCCACTCGTTCTGCTCGTCGCACCGGTAGTGCACGGGCGTGCCGCCGGCCAGGTTGGTCACGGCCGTCCAGAGCGGGTAGTCCGGGATGGGGATGAGCACCTCGTCGCCGTTGTCGAGCAGCGCCTGCAGGGCCATCTGGATGAGCTCGGAGACGCCGTTGCCGATCCACACGTCGTCGACGTCGAGCGCGGGGAAGCCGTCGACCAGCTGGTAGTGGTGCACGACGGCGCGGCGAGCCGACTGGATGCCACGGGAGTCGGAGTAGCCGGCGGAGTCGGGCAGGGCGGCGATGACGTCCTGCAGGATCTCCGCAGGCGCGTCGAACCCGAACGGCTGCGGGTTGCCGATGTTGAGCTTGAGGATCCGGTGCCCCTCGGCCTCCAGGGCGGCGGCGCGGGCACTCACGGGTCCGCGGATGTCGTAGAGGACGTCCCTCAGCTTCTCGGACTGGCGCACACGCTGGCTGGGCATGCCGTCATCCTCCCAGACGCCCCTCCCCTCCCCACTGAGTGTGACGCTCCCTCCCCCTGAGCGTGACGTTTGCGGGCCAGAACCCGAGGAATCGGCCCGCAAACGTCACGCTCAGCGGGGTGTGGACGGCGGGATGACCGCGTGCGCCGTCGACGCGACGGTGGGGCCATGCACGCACGTCGCACCGCGCACCACCTTCGGGCCGGCCTCACCCCCGACGTGGCGCGGGGGCCGGCGATGGAGCGCCGCGCCCACGGCCTGCTCAGGGCGACCGGTCTGGACGCTCCCGCGCACCTGCAGCGCGTCGACGACGCCGTCGGGCTCCTCCTCCCCGGCACGGCGCTCGGGGGCTGGGCCTCGCTGCTCCTCCAGGGCAACAACTGGTTCGACGGGCGGACCGGCGACGGGGTGCGACCAGCGCTCGTCCACTGTTCGCCCGGCACCCAGCTCCGACGTCGCGAGGTGATCACGCCGTTTCGCGGACGGGTCCTCGCCGAGGAGCTCACTGTCGTCGACGTCGGTGAACATGTCGCCGTGACGACACTCGCTCGAGCCGCCTTCGACGAGGCCCGGATCGCACCGGACCTGCGGGCCGCCGTCGTCGCGATCGACATGGCGGTGAGCACCACGCACCGTCGACCCCGTACGACGCTTGACGCCGTACGTCGGGTCGAGGCTCGTCACGTCAAGGTCCGCGGCGTCGTGCAGGTCCGCAAGGCCCTGTCCCTCGCGTCCGAACGCTCAGCGAGTCCGGCCGAGACCCGCACCCGGCTCGTCGCCCAGCTCGACGCAGGTCTGACCGGCCTTCGAGTGAACGCTCCGCTCTTCGACCTCGACGGCGTGCTGCTCGGGGTCGCCGACCTCGTCGACCCCGAGACCGGGCTGGTGATCGAGACCGACGGAGCAGGGCACCGTGAGATCGAGCAGCACACGCTCGACAACCGTCGCGAGGAGGCCTTCGAGCGCGCCGGGTGCGTGGTCGTGCGCGCCACGGCCCTCGATCATCGCGATCGGTGGGGCTTGAGCGCGCGCATCGTCCGGGGCCGGCTCGACGCCGCCCGGACGTCTCGACGTCGCTGGACGCTCGACCCTCCCCCGTGGTGGTCCACCTGGCCCGGCGCCCGACCCTGGCACTGACCCGCTGAGTGTGACGTTTGCGGGCCGCGGAGCGCTGAGCCACCCCGCAAACGTCACGCTCAGGGGGTGGGTGGGTCAGTGGGCGTCGCGGACGACGTCGAGGGCGTGGGCGAGGTCGGACGGGTAGGGGCTCTCGAAGTCGACGCGCTCGCCGGTGGTGGGGTGGTCGAAGCCGAGGTGGACGGCGTGCAGCCACTGCCGGTCCAGCCCGACCCGGGCCGCGAGCGTCGGGTCGGCGCCGTACTGCAGGTCGCCGACGCACGGGTGGTGCAGCGCGCTCATGTGCACGCGGATCTGGTGCGTGCGACCCGTCTCGAGCTTGATGGTCAGCAGCGACGCGAACCGGTGCGCCTCGAGCGTGTCGTAGTGCGTGACGCTGGGCCGGCCGTCGGCGCGCACCGTGAACTTGAAGTCGTGCTTCGGGTGCCGGGCGATGGGGGCATCGATCGTGCCGGTGTGCGGGTCGGGGTGGCCCTGTACGAGCGAGTGATACGTCTTCTCGACCGTGCGGTCGCGGAAGGCCTGCTTGAGGACGCTGTACGCCCGCTCGGACTTCGCGATCGTCATGAGCCCGCTCGTGCCGACGTCGAGGCGCTGCACGATGCCCTGCCGCTCGGGCGCGCCCGACGTGGAGATGCGGACCCCGGCGCCGGCCAGGTGCCCGACGACCGTGGGTCCCTCCCACCCGACGCTGGGGTGGGCGGCGACGCCGACGGGCTTGTCGACGACGACGATGTCGTCGTCCTGGTAGACGATGCTCATGCCCTCGACCTGCTCGGCGACGACGGTCGCGACGCGGGGCGCGGGGATCGTGGCCTCGAGCAGCGAGCCGGGCTCGACGCGCTCGGACTTCTGCGGCACCTGCCCGTCGAGGAGCACGTGGCCCTCGGCGACCAGCTCGCTCGCGCGGGTGCGCGAGAGTCCCAGCAGACGCGCCAGGGCGGAGTCGACGCGCTCGCCGGCGAGACCCTCGGGCACCGCGATGACCCGGTGCTCCTGCCCGACCCCGGCGCTCATGCGCGGTCCTTCGCGCCGGACTCGTCGGCCTCGGCGCGGGTGCCGTCGATGCCGACGCCCTGCCAGGTGCGGATGACGACGAGGACGGCCGCGACGGTCAGGTAGATGTCGGCGACGTTCCCGACGAAGAACCCGCCGTAGTCGATGAAGTCGACGACGTGGCCGCGGAAGGGTCCGGGCTCACGGAAGACGCGGTCGGTGAGGTTGCCGAGCGCACCGGCCAGCAGCAGCACCAGCGCGACGGTCCAGACCCGGTCGCGCAGCCGGGCCGCGAGCCGCACGACCGCGACGCAGACCGCGATCGCGACAACGCTGAGCAGCACCGTCATGGAGGCGCCCATGCCGAACGCCGCACCGGGGTTGCGCAGGAACGTCAGCTCGAGGACGCCCGGCACGAGACGGATCGGCTCGGCGCGGTCGGCGAGCCGGTCGACGGCGAGCACCTTGGTGAGCTGGTCGACGACCCAGGCGGCGGCGACGACGGCGAGGAACAGCGGCACGACCCGGCGACGGGGCGTGGGCACGGAGGCCGCTTCGGAGGATTCAGGCATCGCCGTCATCGTCCCACGTGGGCCCACGCGCAGGGTCAGCGACGCTCCTCGCGCTGCTTGCACGACTTGCAGAGCGTGGCACGCGGGAAGGCCTGCAGGCGCAGCTTGCCGATCGGCTCGCCGCACGTCTCGCAGGCCCCGTAGGTGCCCTTGCCGAGCCGGTCGAGCGCCTTCTCGGTCTGCAGCAGGAGCACGCGCTGGTTCGCGGCGAGCGACATCTCCGCGTCGCGCTCGAGGCTCGTGGAGCCGACATCGGCCTGGTCGTTCCCGGCGCCGTCGACGCCGTCGCGCAGCAGGTCCTGCAGCTCCTTGGCGGAGAGGTCGAGCTCCTTGCGGAGCCGGACGAGGTCGTCCTCCAGCTCGGCGCGGACGGCCGCGGTCTCGTCGGAGGTCCAGGGATCCTCGTCGCCCCGCACGGCCAGGGTGGTCTCGGTCATGCGGGAACAGTAGACCCGGGCCCCTGGCGACACAACTTCGCCCAGGGCACGGTCGGGCCGGCGGGCGGAGTACGCTGTCACCAGCAGCGTCCGAGCCGTCATCAGCGGCGAGCTTCCGGAAGAACGGGCCTCCCCCGAGGCCTCAGTAGAACCGGACGGGTGGCCCGTCACAGCCGTTCGACGAGTGGTCGCGGTCGGCAGGTCCGACGGCGGCAACCGAGGTGGTACCGCGGTCCTCCCCAGGGTCGTCCTCGAGGCAGAGAACGACCCTCCAGGAGCAGCCGCATGACGTACCCCAAGGCGCAGACGGGCCTCGACCAGCCCGCCGGCGACGTCCCCTCCACGCCGCGCTTCCCCGACATCGAGGAGCGCGTCCTGGCGTACTGGAAGGACGACGGCACCTTCCGCGCGAGCGTCGACGCCCGCGACCCCGGCGACGACGGTTCGAACGAGTTCGTCTTCTACGACGGTCCCCCGTTCGCCAACGGCCTGCCCCACTACGGGCACCTGCTGACCGGCTACGTGAAGGACCTCGTGCCCCGCTACCAGACGATGCGCGGCCGCCGGGTCGAGCGTCGGTTCGGCTGGGACACGCACGGGCTGCCGGCCGAGCTCGAGGCGATGCGGCTCAACGGCATCAAGACGACCGACGAGATCGTCGCAATGGGCATCGACCGGTTCAACGAGGCGTGCCGCGCGTCGGTGCTGAAGTACACCGGCGAGTGGGAGGCGTACGTGACGCGCCAGGCCCGCTGGGTCGACTTCGAGCACGACTACCGCACGCTGAACCCGGAGTACATGGAGTCGGTCATCTGGGCGTTCAAGCAGCTGCACGAGAAGGGCCTCGTGTACGAGGACTTCAGGGTGCTGCCCTACTGCTGGAACGACGAGACGCCGCTGTCGAACCACGAGCTGCGGATGGACGACGACGTCTACCAGAACCGTCAGGACCCGGCGGTCACCGTCGGCTTCGAGATCACGACGCCGGGCCAGCTGCAGGGCGCCCGCCTGATGATCTGGACGACGACGCCGTGGACGCTGCCGTCGAACCTCGCGGTCATGGTCGGGACCGGCATCGACTACGTGGCCGTCGACCACGGCGGCACCTCCCTGGTGATGGCCGAGGCCCGCCTCGGTGCGTACGCGCGCGAGCTCGGCGACGAGCCCGCCGTCGTGTGGCGCGGCACGGGGGCCGACCTGGTCGGCCTGGTCTACGCGCCGCCGTTCTCCTACTACGCCGACCACGAGAACGCGTTCCGCGTGGTCGCGGCCGACGAGGCCGTCACGACCACCGACGGCACCGGCCTGGTGCACAGCGCCGGCGCGTTCGGCGAGGTCGACAAGGAGGTCACCGACCGTGAGGGCATCGCGCCCGTCATGCCCGTGGCGAAGGACGGTCGGTTCACGGAGCCGGTCAGCCACTACGCCGGCATGCAGGTCTTCGACGCGAACCCGCACGTGATCGACGACCTCAAGAACGGCACGGGCGCGGTCACGTCGGGCACGCTGCTGCTGCGGCGCGAGACGTACGACCACTCCTACCCGCACTGCTGGCGCTGCCGTCAGCCCTTGATCTACAAGGGCGTCGAGTCGTGGTTCGTCCGCGTGACGGCGTTCAAGGACCGCATGGTCGAGCTGAACCAGCAGATCCGCTGGGTGCCCGACCACATCCGCGACGGCCAGTTCGGCAAGTGGCTGGAGAACGCGCGCGACTGGTCGATCACCCGCAACCGGTTCTGGGGCTCCCCCGTGCCGGTGTGGAAGAGCGACGACCCCGCGTACCCGCGGATCGACGTGTACGGCTCGTTCGAGGAGATCGAGCGCGACTTCGGCACGCTGCCGCTGAAGGACGGCGTGCCCGACCTGCACCGTCCGTACGTCGACGACCTGGTGCGTCCGAACCCCGACGACCCGACCGGGACGTCGATGATGCGCCGCGTGCCCGACGTGCTCGACGTCTGGTTCGACTCCGGGTCGATGTCGTTCGCGCAGAACCACTACCCGTTCGAGAACGGCGAGTGGTTCGAGGGACACTTCCCGGCCGACTTCATCGTCGAGTACATCGGCCAGACGCGCGGCTGGTTCTACACGCTGCACGTGCTGGCGACGGCGCTGTTCGACCGGCCCGCGTTCGAGACGTGCGTCAGCCACGGCATCGTCCTCGGCTCCGACGGCAACAAGATGAGCAAGTCGCTGCGCAACTACCCGGACGTCTCGGAGGTCTTCGACCGCGACGGCGCCGACGCGATGCGCTGGTTCCTCATGGCGTCGCCGATCCTGCGCGGCGGCAACCTGGTGGTCACCGAGCAGGGCATCCGCGACAGCGTGCGCCAGGTGATGATCCCGCTGTGGAACAGCTGGGCGTTCCTGGGGCTGTACGCGAACGCGGCCGAGTACGACGCGCGTCCGCTGGAGGCGGCTCCGGCCGACCCGCTCGACCGGTACGTGGTGGCAAAGCTGGGCCGCTGGGTGCGCGAGATGACGACCTACCTCGACGACTACGCCATCGCCGAGGCCTGCGAGTCGACGCGCGACTTCCTCGACGTCCTGACGAACTGGTACATCCGGCGCTCCCGCGAGCGGTTCTGGCTGTCGGACGCCGAGGGCGAGCTCACCGACGAGCAGCGCGCGCCGTTCGACACCCTCTACACCGTGCTCGAGACGGTGTGCCGCGTCGTCGCGCCGCTGCTGCCGCTGGTCAGCGAGGAGATCTGGCGTGGCCTCACCGGCGGGCGCTCGGTGCACCTGACCGACTGGCCCGACGCCGACGCGTTCGTCGTCGACGACGCCCTCGTCGAGGCGATGGACCAGGTGCGTGAGGTCTGCTCCGCCGGCTCGGCGTTGCGCAAGGCGGCGGCCCTGCGCGTGCGGCTGCCGCTGCCCCTGCTCGAGGTCGCCGTGCCCGACCCTGCTG
>NZ_LUNH01000018.1:0-5992 GCF_001628525.1 Aeromicrobium sp. REDSEA-S38_B2
GGCAGCGCACCAGCAAGCCCAGACCCCCTGCGGCAGCGCAGCAGCAAGCCCAGACCCCTGCGGCAGCGCACCATCAAGCCCCTCCGACATCCGAGAGCCACCACGTCGATGCGCTCAGAAACCTTGACACCATCAATGTGACATTGGTCTTGACACATAGCGACCACCGTCACATACTCGCGGTATGACCCTCATGGACGAGCAGGATCTCGACCGCACCCAGGAGAGCCTGGCGTCGCTCGCGACGCCCGAGTACGAGGCGACGCTCCGGGCCCTGTCGCAGGCGTCCGTCGACCGGAACTTCGACGCGTTCGTCGACGTCCCCTGGGACGACCCCGACTTCCGCATCGACCCCAGCGACCGGCACTGGGTGCTCACCGAGGCCGACCCGCTCGGACGCCACCCCTGGTACCAGAACCTGCCGGTCGAGCGGCAGATCGAGATCGGGATGTGGCGCTACGCCAACATCTTCAAGGTGGGGCTGCAGTTCGAGAACCTGCTGATCCGCGGCATCATGCAGTACGTCTTCACCCGCCCGAACGGCTCGGCCGAGTTCCGGTACCTCACCCACGAGGCGACGGAGGAGTGCCACCACACGCAGATGTTCCAGGAGTGCGTCAACCGCATCGGTGCCGACGTGCCGGGGATGCCGCGTTGGATGCGCGCGCTGCACGGCGTCATCCCGCTCTTCGCGTCCCGCTACCCGCTCGGCTTCTTCATCGCGGTGCTGGCCGGCGAGGAGCCGATCGACCACACGCAGAAGCGGATGCTGCGCGAGGGCGCGAACCTGCCGCCGGTGATGCGTCGCATCATGCAGATCCACGTCGCGGAGGAGGCGCGCCACATCTCCTTCGCCCACGCGTACGTCATGCGCAGCGGCCCCCACCTCGGGAAGGTCGACCGCTGGATCATGTCGATGCTCTTCCCGATCATCATGCGCGTCGCGGGCGACCTCATCCTCGTCCCGCCGAAGGAGCTGCGCACCCAGATGGGCGTGCCGCAGGAGGTCATCGACGAGCTCTACTGGGACGCCCCCGAGTCCCGCGAGTTCCTCGCCGAGCTGTTCAGCGACGTGCGCATGCTGGCCGAGGAGTCGACGCTCATGACGCGCTCGTCGCGCCGGATGTGGCGCTGGCTCAAGATCGACGGCCGCCCCTCTCGGTACCGCAGCGAGCCGCCGGCACGGCTGACCGACCCGTCCCCCGTCGGTCCGTCCTGACGTGCCGCACGTCGTCACCCAGGCGTGCTGCGGCGACGCCGCCTGCGCCTTCGCCTGTCCGGTCAACTGCATCCACCCGACACCCGACGAGCCCGACTTCGCCACGTCGGACATGGTCTACATCGACCCGCAGGCCTGCGTCGACTGCGGCGCGTGCGTCCGGGCGTGCCCCGTGGGCGCGATCAAGCCCGCGTCGCGGCTCACTCCCGACGAGCAGGTCTTCGTCGAGCTGAACGCGCTGTTCCACGCCGGGTCCGACGTCGGCAACGGCCTGGAGTCGCCCACCCGTCCAGCGCAGGCGCCCGTGCCGCCCGTCGTCCGGCTGCCGGCGGAGCGCCGGCTCGACGTCGCCGTGGTCGGCGCGGGGCCGGCCGCGCTGTACGCCGCCGACGAGCTGCTCAAGCAGCGCGGCGTGCAGGTCACGGTCCTCGACCGGCTCCCCACGCCGCACGGCCTCGTGCGCGCCGGCGTCGCGCCCGACCACCAGCACACGAAGGCCATCACCGACCTCTTCGCGCGCATCGAGGCGCAGCCCGGCTTCTCCTACGCGCTCGGCCTCGAGGTGGGCGTCGACGTCACGCACGAGCAGCTCCTGCAGCGTCACGACGCGGTCGTCTACGCGACCGGGGCGTCGGCCGACCGGCGTCTCGGCGTGCCGGGGGAGGACCTGCCGGGCAACACCACCGCCACGGCGGTGGTCGCCTGGTACAACGGCCATCCCGACCACGTGGCCACCCCGATCGACCTCGACGCCGAGCGCACCGTGGTCGTCGGCAACGGCAACGTCGCCCTCGACGTCGCCCGCGTGCTGCTCAGCGATCCCGCGCAGCTGGCCCGCACCGACATCGCCGACCACGCCCTCGAGGCGCTGCGGACCAGCCGCCTGCGCTGCGTCGAGCTGGTCGCGCGACGCGGGCCCGCCCAGGCGGCCTTCACCGTGCCCGAGCTCGTCGGGCTGCTGCACCACCCCGACGTCGACGTCGTCGTGCCGCAGCGCGACCTGCTCGACGGCGACGACGTGAAGAGCCGTCTGCTGCGTGAGGGCACCACCGCCGAACCGGTCGAGGGACGTCGCCACGTGCTCCTGCGCTTCCTCGCCGCCCCGGTCGAGGTGCTGGGGGAGCGTGCGGTCACGGGGGTGCGTCTCGCCCGCACCCGGCTGGAGACCGACGTCGACGGCACCGTCCGGGCCATGCCCACCGGCGAGCTGGACGACGTCGCCACCACGTCGGTCCTGCGGTCGGTCGGCTACCGCTCGACACCCGTGCCCGGGGTGCCGTTCGACCCGGTGGCCCACCGCATCCCGAACGTCGGTGGGCGCGTGCTCGACGCCGCCGGTGGCGCGCTCCTGCCGCGCACGTACGTGGTCGGGTGGGCCAAGCGAGGCCCGACCGGGTTCATCGGCACCAACAAGTCGTGCTCGCTGGAGACCGTCAACCATCTGCTCGCCGACGTCGCTCTGGGTCGGCTCGACCACGAGTCGGTCCTCGGGGCTCCCGGGCGGTCCGTCCGTGGGCAGGACCTCGTCGGGCTCGACCTGGACGCCTGGCGACGCCTCGACGCGCACGAGCGGGTGGCCGGACGCGAGCAGGGCCGTCCGCGCCGCAAGGTCGTCGAGCGGGCACGGATGCTGGACGTCGTGAACGGTGTCGCCAGCGCTCGATAGACTGGAGCCGTGAGCACCCCGCAGACCTCCCCGACCCCCGACGGCACCAGCACCCCCAGCGTCGGCACGGCCCGCGTCAAGCGCGGCATGGCCGAGATGCTGAAGGGCGGCGTCATCATGGACGTCGTCGACGCCGACCAGGCGCGCATCGCCGAGGACGCCGGCGCCGTGGCCGTCATGGCGCTCGAGCGCGTCCCGGCCGACATCCGTGCCCAGGGTGGCGTCGCGCGCATGAGCGACCCCGACCTCATCGACGGCATCATCGAGGCCGTCTCGATCCCGGTCATGGCGAAGGCGCGCATCGGCCACTTCGCCGAGGCGCAGGTGCTCCAGAGCCTCGGCGTCGACTACATCGACGAGTCCGAGGTCCTCACGCCGTCGGACTACGCCAACCACATCGACAAGTGGGCCTTCAACGTCCCGTTCGTGTGCGGTGCGACCAACCTCGGCGAGGCGCTGCGCCGGCTCACCGAGGGTGCGGCGTTCATCCGCTCCAAGGGCGAGGCCGGCACCGGTGACGTGTCGAACGCCGTCACGCACATCCGCAAGATCACCGGCGAGATCCGCCGCCTGCAGTCGCTGCGCGAGGACGAGCTGTACGTCGCGGCGAAGGAGCTGCAGGCGCCCTTCGAGCTGGTCAAGGAGGTCGCCGAGCTCGGCAAGCTGCCCGTCACGCTGTTCACCGCCGGCGGCATCGCCACGCCCGCCGACGCCGCGCTCGTCATGCAGCTCGGCTCCGAGGGCGTGTTCGTCGGTTCCGGCATCTTCAAGTCCGGCAACCCGCAGCAGCGCGCCGAGGCCATCGTCAAGGCCACGACGTTCTACGACGACCCCGACGTGGTCGCCAAGGTCTCCCGCGGCCTCGGCGAGGCCATGGTCGGCATCAACGTCGACGACATCCCCGAGCCGCACCGTCTCGCCGAGCGCGGCTGGTGACGACTCCGGCACGACCCTGACCGAGGACCCGGCGTGAACGCCGGGTCCTCGCTCGTTCCCGGCCCCGACGCGCGCCGGGGCCCGGTGCCGCACCGCCCCGGCGGACGATGACCCAGGGCGCGCTAGGCTGACGTCGTCGCCCCGGGTTGGAGTGCTCGGAGCGGCCTCGGGGACTGCGTCACCAGGCCGGTGCGTGCGGTCCCGACCCCAGACCCGATCGGGAGGGATGCCGTGAGGGAGCGGCGGGGGGGTGAGGCGCTCAGCGCCCGCCCCCGCCTGCTGGGTCCTCTCCGACGTCCCGCGCACCGGCGTCACTAGGCTGTCCCGGTGACCTCCCCGACCATCGGCGTCTTCGCCCTCCAGGGCGACGTCCGCGAGCACGTGCAGGCCCTCCAGGCATTGGGGGCGGACGTCGTCGCCGTGCGCCGCGAGGAGGAGCTCGACCGGGTCGACGGCCTCGTCATCCCGGGCGGTGAGTCGACCACCATGATCAAGCTGGCCGACGTGTTCGGCGTGGCCGACGCGTTCCGCCGCCGGATCGCCGAGGGACTGCCGACGTTCGGCACGTGCGCGGGCATGATCATGCTCGCCGACCGCATCGTCGACGGTGCCGACGGCCAGACCACGTTCGGCGGGCTCGACGTCACCGTGCGCCGCAACGCGTTCGGTCGCCAGGTCGACTCCTTCGAGGCGCAGGTCCCGTTCACGACCTTCCCGGACCCCGTCCACGCCGTGTTCATCCGGGCGCCGTGGGTGGAGCAGGTCGGCCCCGACGTCGAGGTGCTCGCCCGTGTCCCGGTCGTGCTGGACGCGGCGACGGGCGACGACGACGAGCGAGCCGATAGGATCGTCGCGGTCCGGCAGGGTGCCCTGCTCGCGACGTCGTTCCACCCGGAGGTGGGGGACGACCTCCGCCTGCACCGCCTGTTCCTGGACCTCGTGGACATGTAGGGATCCGCCACCTGCCGAGGTGGCGCGGAAAGGGGCACGGGATGTCAGGCCACTCCAAGTGGGCGACGACCAAGCACAAGAAGGCCGCGATCGACGCCAAGCGCGGCAAGATGTTCGCCAAGCTGATCAAGACCATCGAGGTGGCGGCGCGGACCGGCGGGCCCGATCCCGACGGCAACCCGACCCTGTACGACGCCATCCAGAAGGCGAAGAAGTCGTCGGTCCCGAACGACAACATCGACCGTGCGGTCAAGCGCGGCGGCGGCATCGGCGGCGACGCGGTCGACTACACCACGATCATGTACGAGGTGTACGGGCCGAGCGGCGTCGCGCTCCTGGTGGAGTGCCTCACCGACAACAAGAACCGGGCCGCGATGGAGGTGCGCACCGCCGTGTCGCGCAACGGCGGGACGCTCGCCGACCCCGGCTCCGTCGCGTACCTGTTCCACCGCAAGGGTGTCGTGCAGGTGCCCGCGCAGGACACCACCGAGGACGACATCCTGCTGGCCGTGCTCGACGCCGGCGCCGAGGAGGTCAAGGACCACGGCGAGAGCTTCGAGGTGATCAGCGAGGCGTCCGACCTCGTCGCCGTCCGCAGCGCCCTCCAGGAGGCCGGCCTCGACTACGACTCCGCCGAGGCCTCCTTCGTCCCCTCGGTCGAGGTGCCCGTCGACGTCGACGGCGCCAAGAAGGTCGTCAAGCTCGTCGACGCCCTCGAGGACCTCGACGACGTGCAGAACGTCTTCTCCAACGTCGACATCAGCGACGACGTGCTCGCGGAGCTCGACGAGGACTGACGTCGGGGGCCTCCTTGTGTGGGGCGTGGCTCGTTGCTGCGCTGCCTGCGGGGGTCGTGTCCTTGCTGGTGCGCTGCCTGCGGGGGTCTCGTCCTGCTGGTGCGATGCTGTAGGGCGCTCGTGCTTGCTGGTGCGCTGCCTCGGCCTTCGCTTGGGAGTGGTCTCCGAAAGGGCCTCGACCGGCAGCGGGCCCGGGGGCGGCTCGGGGTCTCGGGGTCTGGCCCGAGCCCACCCTTGAGCGCTCGATTCTTCGTTTCTGCGCTCTGGGGCCAAGGTTCTGTGTTGGTGCGTCCCATCGGTGGATCTGCAACCGCAAGAGCCCGTGTGCGGTTGCAGATCCACCGATGGCGGGCGGGGCGCGGTAGGGATTCTCGGTGGTCTCAACCGGTAGTTGCAAGACGATGTGACTACTGGAGGTGGGTA
>NZ_LUNH01000019.1:0-126342 GCF_001628525.1 Aeromicrobium sp. REDSEA-S38_B2
GCCCCAACCCCACCCGACCGCCCACCCGACCGCCCACCCGACCCCGGAGCCGACCGCCACCTCCCTGACGCGGACTCCGACGGCGCGGCGACGCCTGCTCGTGCTCGCCGTCGTCGCGCTCCTGCTGTCGTCGTGCGGGCTCCGGCCGGGCGGGCACGACGACGCAGGCGACGACGTCGCGACGCCCCCGCTCGGCGAGGCGACGGTGCTCGACGACCCGCGCTCGTGGGAGGGGGCGGTGCACGCGGCACTGCCCGACGAGCCGGTCGACCCGGTGGCGGACTCCCCCACCCAGACCCTGCCGGTCACCCTCACCGACGCCCAGGGCACGCGCGTCACGGTCACCGACACGAGCCGCGTGCTCGCCCTCGACATCTACGGCACGCTCTCCCGCACGGTCTACGAGCTCGGCCTGGGCGACTCGCTCGTCGGACGCGACATCTCCACCCAGTTCGACGAGGCCGAGGACCTGCCGCTCGTCACCAGCAACGGGCACGACCTCAACGCCGAGGCGATCCTGGAGCTCGACCCGACGCTGATCATCACCGACACCTCGCTCGGACCGTGGGACGTCGTGCTGCAGATGCGTGACGCGGGGATCCCCGTGGTCGTCGTCGACAGCACCCGAAGCGTCGACAACGTCGGGAGCCTCACCCAGGAGGTGGCGCGGGCGCTCGGCGTCCCCGACGTCGGGCGCCGGCTGGCGGACCGCCTGGAGGAGCAGACCCGCTCGACCTTGGCCGAGATCGCCGCCGTGGCGCCGAAGCGGGTGCAGGACAAGCCCCGCATGGTCTTCCTCTACGTGCGCGGCCAGGCCGGCGTCTACTACATGTTCGGCGAGGGCTCGGGCGCCGACACCCTCATCACGGCGCTCGGCGGCTACGACGTGGCCGGCGAGATCGGCTGGAACGGCATGAAGCCCGTCACCGACGAGGGCATCATCGACGCGCAGCCCGACGTCGTCCTCATGATGACCAAGGGCCTGGAGTCCGTCGACGGCGTCGACGGACTCCTCGAGCGCCTGCCCGCGCTCGCGCAGACGCCGGCCGGCCAGAAGCGTCGGATCGTCGACATGTCCGACGCCCAGATCCTCGGCTACGGGCCGCGGACTGCCGCCGTGCTGGAGGCGCTCGCGGTGGCCGTCTACGCACCCGGCTCCGCCGCACCCTCGGCCGGGGAGCGCCGATGACCGCCGTCGCCGGGCGGCACCGGCTCCCCGACGTCGGGCCGGCCGACGAGGTGCCCGCGCCGTCGCTGCCCCCGGTGCGCCGCGGCCGTGCCGGGCTGCTGCTCGGCGCGCTCGGCGTGGGTGTCGTCGTGTCGACGCTGGTCTCCGCCGGGCAGGGACAGCTCGACGTCCCGGCCGACCAGGTGCTCGGGTCGGTGCTGCACCGCGTGGGCCTCGACGTCCTGCCCCTGCCGACGCACCCCCAGGGCGACAACACCCTCTGGCAGGTCCGCTTCCCGCGGGTCGCGCTGGCGCTGCTCGTGGGCGCGGCGCTGGCGACCGCCGGGGCACTGATGCAGGGCGTCTTCGGCAACCCGCTCGCGGAGCCCGGCGTGGTCGGCGTGTCCGTGGGTGCCGCCCTCGCCGCCGCGTTCGTCATCGTCTTCCAGGTGACCCTGCTCGGCGCGTGGACCGTGCCGGCGTTCGCGTTCGTGGGCGGCCTGGTCACCACCCTCACGGTCTACGCACTGTCACGGGCCGACGGACGCACCGAGGTGGTCACGCTCGTGCTCACGGGCATCGCCGTCAACGCGGTGTGCAGCGCGGGCCTGGCGCTCATGCTGTTCCTCGGCGACACGTCGGCGCGCGAGGAGATCGTGTTCTGGCAGCTCGGCAGCCTCAACGGCACCCGCTGGGCGCACGTGGCCGTGGTGGCCCCCTGCGTCGGGATCGGCCTGGTGGGCGCGCTGGCGCTCTCGCGGCGCCTCGACGTGCTGGCCCTCGGCGACCGCGCCGCCCGCCACGTCGGCGTCGACGTCGAGCGCGTGCGCGTGGCGGCGATCGTGCTGGTCGCCCTGCTCACCGCGGCCGCCGTCTCCTTCGCCGGCATCATCGCCTTCGTCGGCCTGGTCGTGCCCCACCTGGTCCGGATGGTCGTCGGTCCCGGCCACCGGGTGCTCGTGCCTGCCAGCGCGCTCGGCGGGGCGCTCCTGCTGCTCTGGGCCGATCTCTTCGCCCGTACCGCCGTCGCCTACGCCGACCTGCCGATCGGCATGCTGACCTCGCTGGTCGGCGGGCCGTTCTTCTTCTGGCTGCTGCGCCGCACGCGCCGGACCGCGGGAGGCTGGGCGTGAACGCCCCCCTGGTCGCCTCCGGCATCGGCGTGGAGCTGGGTGGCACGCCGGTCCTGCACGACGTCGACCTCGAGGTGCGCCTGGGCGAGCTGCTCGTGCTCGTCGGACCCAACGGTGCCGGCAAGTCCACGCTCCTCGGCGTCCTCTCCGGCGACCAGGTCCCCCAGCGGGGCACGGTGACGCTCGACGGCCGCCGCGACGGCGACGGCGGGCACCGACAGCACGGTGGTGGCGAAGACGGCGTCGCGCGCCAGCACCGTGGAGCGGTCGTAGCGCACGGCGATGACGAAGATGTTCTGCGCGGCGGGCAGCGCCGCGAGCACGGTGACGGCGAGCAGCGGGGCTCCCTCCATGCCGAGCGCGAAGCGGCCGACCGTGTACGCCACGACGGGCTGGACCACGAGCTTCAGCGTCACGATCAGTGCGAGCACCGGTGCGCTGCCACCGCTGCCCGGGCGGGGTCCGAGCCGCAGCGAGACGCCGTAGGCGATCAGCATGGCGGGCACCGCCATGGCCCCGACGAGGCCGAGCGGCTCGTCGACGAGCCGCGGGCGACGTCGAGCACCGCGAGGGCGATCGGCTGCAGCACCAGCATCTGCAGCAGCAGGGTCGGCGCGACGAGCGCGGCGTCGCCGAGCACGTAGGCCGCGATCGGCAGGCCGAGGTTGCCGGCGTTGACGTACGCCGAGCAGAGCGCACCGACGACCGTGTCGGCGAGATCCTGGCGCAGCACCAGCCGCGCCACTACGACGTAGAGCAGGACCACCGTGACCACGGCGCAGCCGGTGGCGACGAGGTTGCGCGACAGCACCGCCGAGACGTCGGCGTCCTGCAGCACCGTGATCATCAGGGCCGGGCTCGCGACGTAGAACGCGAGCCGCGACAGCACGACCTGGGCGCTGAGGTCGAAGACCCGCAGGTGCGCCAGCAGGGCACCGAGCGCGATCAGGGCGCCGATGGTGGTGAACCCCTCCAGGACGCCGCTCATCGCGCTCATCGTCGCAGAGCGCCACCACGCCCTCCCCCGCGCCCTCCTCCCGCGTTCTGTGGACTTCGTGACGGTCTCTGCGCGGAGAACCGTCGCCATCTCCACAGAACGCGGGGTGGCGCGTCCCGGGACGACGAGGGGCCCCGTCCAGGCGGACGGGGCCCCTCGCGACGCGTGGCGTCTACCTCTGGGTCAGCATCTGCAGCCGGTGGGCGTCCTGCACCGCCTGCATCTCGCGGCGCTGTCGGACGGTCTCCAGCAGGACCTGACGGTCGGTGTCGGACATCTCGTCCCAGGCGCGCTTGCGGCGGGCACGGGAGCGTTCGGGCTTCCTGGCCATCGCGTTCACCCCCTCTCCGGATGTCAAGGTGACGTCGTGTCCGTCTCGGTCGCCCCGGGTCCGGGTCGTGGCGATCTGGGTGGTCGTCGGGGTGTCTGCGGGCAAGGTGTCGATGTCGTCGTGCTGGTTCATTGCGCGCCTCCTCTCTGTGAGTCGGGTGGGTGGGATCGAGGACAGGGTGGGATCGAAGGGACGGGAGTCGTGGGCGGACACGAGAAGAGCCGCTCAGGACACGGGGTCCGGAGCGGCTCGGGGGCCGGGCAGCTGGTGCCGGCTAACGAGGGACTGCTCCGAGGACGTGGGGGCCGAAGGACGCGACGGCGGACGCGCGATCGAAGGCGATCGGGGTCGTGGTCTGGGTCATGCGGCTCACCTCCTCGGGCGGTCGGGTGAGAGCAACGTAGCGCACCGCGACGCCGGGGCGCCACCCCCGCGTCGGCGCGTCGAGGAGACCGGCACGGACGACCGGCTCACGGACCGACGTCGAGCGCCTCGTCGATCTCGTCGCGGGTGGCGCCGCAGACGTACAGCAGGTCGGCGGCGATCGAGCGGACCTGGGCGGTGATGGCGGCCGTGTTGAGGGTCATCGTGGCGGGCAGGGCCTCGACCGCGATGCGGACCGCGGCGACGAGCCGCTCGCGCGCACCGGCGAAGTCGTCGAGCGTCGAGAGGTCGTCGGCGACGAGGTCGACCGCCTCGGCGAGCTCCTCGACCGACAGCCAGAGCGCGTCGGGGCCCGTCTCGCCGTGGCGCAGCATGGCGCTGGCGCGGCGGGCCAGCACGCGGGCGTCCCGGATGGCGTTGTCGAAGTCGCGCACCGCCCCGACGTAGAGGGCCAGGTGGTCGCGCTGGCGCCACCGCAGCGGCGACATGCGCGCGATCTCGCTGACGTTGGCGGCGGTCGCGTCGAGCGACTCGATGCTGCTCTGCAGGCCGCGCGCCCGCGTGAGCGCGTCGTCGGCGACCGTCGAGTCCGCCTCACGCAGCGCCCGGCCGGTGCCGCGGAGGACCGACGCGAGCTGCCGCAGGAGCCGCTGCACCTCGGCGTCGATGTCGCGCACGGGGTTGCGCGGGATCAGCAGCACCATGGCCATGCCGCACAGGCCTCCGACGAGCGCGTCGAGGAACCGGGTCAGGGCGGGGTTGCCCGCACCCGGCACGGGCACGACGGCGGCCAGCAGGACGGCCGAGCTGGCCGCCTGGGTGAGCGCGAGCCCGCGGATGCCGGTGAGGGTGGCCGCGGCGACGGTCAGGAGCACGACGAGGGCCATCTGCGCCGGACCGCGTCCGATGGTGAGGATGATCAGCTCGCCCACCAGCACGCCCAGCGCGACACCGACGACGACCTCGAAGAGCGTGCGTCCCCGCAGTCCACCGCCAGCGGTGATGACGACGACCGCGGCGATGGGCGCGAAGAACGCCTGCTGGTGGCCGAACACCTGGGTGGCCACCAGGAAGGCGAGCGACGACGCAGCCCCGAGGCGCAGCATGAGCCGCCAGCGACGACGCAGCAGACGCAGGCGGTCGGCGAACGTCTCCTCGCTGCGCAGCAGCCGGATGCGGCGCAACGGCACCTCACGTCCGGTCCCGCTCATCCGTCCTCCGCTCCCTGGGCGCGGCCCGTGGCCGCCACCGTCCACCGCACCCTCACAGGTACAGGCCGGTCTGGCCCTCCTCGATGCGCTCGGAGGCGACGGCGTGCAGGTCGCGCTCGCGCAGCAGCACGAAGCTCTCGCCGCGCACCTCCACCTCGGCGCGCTCCTCGGGGTCGAAGAGGACGCGGTCGCCGACCTCGACCGCGCGCACGTGCGCACCCGTCGCCTCGACCTTGGCCCACGAGAGGCGCTTGCCCATGGCGGCGGTCGCCGGGATCAGGATGCCTCCGCCGGAGCGCCGCTCCCCCGCCTCGTCGTCGAGGGAGACGAGCAGCCGGTCGTGCAGCATCCGGATCGCGAGCTTGCCGCGCTCGGCCATGGTCAGCCCAGCACCTTGCGCAGGACGACGACGGCGGCCACCGTGCCCACGACGCCGAGGACGACCGGCACGACGTTCTCGTAGCGCAGGCTGCCGTCGGGCGCGACGAAGCGGCCCTTCACGTCCTCGAGGGTCCGGCGGGCGATGTTCTTGGGGTTCGTCCGGTCGACCAGGGCGTCGACGGTGTGGGCCAGGCGCTCGCGGATCTGCTCGATCTCGTCGACCAGCTCGTCGCTCTGTGACGTCACAAGGTGCCTCTCGTCGGGTCGGACTGACCTTGCAAGGATAGGACCCATGACGACGCGACTGCAGCCCGGTGACACCGCACCCGACTTCACCCTCCCGGACGACACCGGCGCGGAGGTGACGCTCTCGGACCTGCGCGGCCAGAAGGTGATCGTGTACTTCTACCCCGCGGCCATGACGCCCGGCTGCACGAAGCAGGCGTGCGACTTCTCCGACTCGATCGACCGGCTGCAGGCCGAGGGCTACACGGTGCTCGGCATCAGCCCGGACAAGCCGGAGAAGCTGCAGAAGTTCCGTGAGCGCGACGGCCTCACCATCACGCTGCTCTCCGACGCCGACAAGGCGGTCATGACGGCGTGGGGCGCGTTCGGGGAGAAGAAGCTGTACGGCAAGGTCGTCGAGGGCGTCATCCGCTCGACGGTCGTCGTCGGCGAGGACGGCACGGTCGAGCTGGCGCAGTACAACGTGAAGGCGACGGGGCACGTGGCGAAGCTGCGCCGCGACCTGGGCCTCGACGCCGCCTGACCCGCACCCGCCCGCCCGCCACACCGCCGAGCTGCTGATTCCCATCAGTCCATGGGAGTCAGCAGCTCACCACGGTTGTGCCCCGCTCACCTGCGGAAGCATCCGCAGGTGAGCGACGGGCAACCATGGTGAGTGCGGGACGCGCCGCCCACTAGACTCGGGCCGCACCCGCCGGTGTGGTGGAACTGGTAGACACGCAGGATTTAGGTTCCTGTGCCCCTGGGCGTGCAGGTTCGAGTCCTGTCACCGGCACCGGGGCACTCACGTGGGCGACACACCCGGCCGGAGCGCGTCGTGCGGCGAGCCACCGGACCGGCACACTGTGCGCATGGTCCTCGTCATCGGTGAGTCCCTCGTCGACATCGTCGAACGGTCCGACGGCTCCCGGTCCGAGCACCCCGGCGGCAGTCCCGCGAACGTCGCGGTCGGGCTCGGTCGGCTGGGCGTCACCCCGGTGCTGGCCACGAGCCTGGCCACCGACGACCTCGGCGCGCTGGTGCGGATGCACCTCGCCGAGTCCGGCGTGCGCCTCATGCCAGGCCTCAAGCAGCTCGAGCGCACCTCCACGGCCGTGGCGACGCTCGCCGACGACGGCAGCGCGACCTACGAGTTCGACATCGTCTGGGACCCGGGTCGGATCTGGGCCGAGGAGGTGCCCGACATCATCCACACGGGGTCGATCGCCGCCTTCCTCGACCCGGGCGCCGACGAGGTGGAGGACGCCCTGCGCCGCCTCGCCCCGATGTGCACGGTGACCTTCGACCCCAACGTGCGGCCGAGCCTGCTGCCCAGCCGGGCGGAGGCGCTCGACCGGATGGAGTCGCTGCTGCCGCTGTGCGACGTCGTGAAGGTCAGCGACGAGGACCTCGCCTGGCTCGAGCCGCACAGCGACCCGGCCGACACGGCGCGCAGCTGGCTGGCCGCCGGACCCGCCGCCGTCGTGATGACGATGGGCCCGCGAGGCGCCCGCACGTACACGCACCGCGGCTCGATCGCCTCGCGCGCCCTGGCCGATCACGTCGTCGACACCGTCGGCGCCGGAGACGCCTTCATGTCGGGCCTCATCGCAGCGCTGAAGGACGACGGGCTCGACGGCGTCGTCGGCAGCACGCGCCTGCACGCGGCCGACCTGTCGCTGTGGCGCGAGGTCACCGACCTGGCGTCACGCTGCTCGGCGTTCGTGGTGGCCCGGGCGGGCGCCCAGCCGCCGTGGGAGCACGAGCTCTGAGCCCGCCTGCCCCGACGCCGTCAGGGCAGCAGCCGCGGCAGCCCCGCGGAGATCTTCTGGGTCAGCACCTTCGCGACCACGCCCGCCACGCCGGGGACCGGCGCGTCGAAGTGGATGGTGTAGTCGAGCAGCGTGCCGCCGTCCGCGGTCGGCGTGAGCACCTGGATGCCGCGGTGGCCCCGGAGCGGGCTGCCCTGCGTGATCTCGTACTCGATGCGCTCGTCGGGCTCGGACACGACCACGGTCTCGACGAACGCGGGCAGCGGGCCGATCTTCAGCGTCCGCGCCGACCCGACACCGTTGCGCGACGTCTCACCGTCACGCAGGCGCGTGATGCTCGCGCCGAACAGCCGGCCGAGGTTCTCGTGCTCGCCGAGCGCGGCGAACACGTCGGCGGGCGCGGAGCGGAACGTGTGGGTCACGTGGACCCTGGGCTGGCCGAGGGGGTGCGGTCCGGGCATGCCCGACATCCTAGAGTGACGGCGTCATGTTCCGTGTCCTGTTCCACGAGCCGCGCATCCCGGGCAACACCGGGAACACGATCCGGCTCGCCGCCGCCACCGGGGCGGAGCTGCACCTCGTCGAGCCGCTCGGCTTCGACCTCTCGGAGCCGAAGCTGCGACGCGCGGGCCTGGACTACCACGACCTCGCCACGCTGCACGTGCACGCCGACCTCGAGGCGGCGCTGACCGCGCTCGGCGACGCGCGGGTCTTCGCCTTCACCACCGGAGCCACCCGCGCCTACACCGACGTCGCGTACGAGCCCGGCGACGTCCTGCTGTTCGGCGCCGAGCCGACCGGTCTGCCCGACGCCGTGCAGCAGCACCCCCGTGTGACCGACCAGCTGCGCCTGCCGATGCTGCCCGCCCGACGCTCGATGAACCTCGCGAACTGCGCCGCCATCGTCGTCTACGAGGCCTGGCGCCAGCACGGCTTCGCCGGCGGTCACTGAGCCGTCCGTCACTCCGTCCCCTGACTCGACGTGGGCGACGTAGGCTGGGGACGACGAGCGACGACGGGAGGACAGAGCGAGACGATGGCACGACGTACCCTCCACCGACACGTCCTCGTCAGCGCCCTCGTGCTCGGTCTGCTCGCCAGCCTCGCGATCACCCTGGGTCACCAGGGTGCGGTCGGCAGCGAGCCCACGGTCGCCGACCAGCGGGCCGTCCTCGGCGAGCCCGTCGCCGCGCGCAACCCGTTCCCCCGCGGCATCGTCGTGGTCGGTGACTCCATCACGGCCCGCTACGACGACGAGCCCGGCAGCCGGCACCAGGGCTGGTGGAGCTTCGTGGCCCGGCACTACGACACGCCCGTGCGCACGTACGCGCAGTCCGGCTCGGGCTACCTGCGACCGGGCATGGGCTGCACCGGCGACACCTTCGTCCAGCGCCGCGCCGCGTTCCGTGGTCCGGCGCCGTCGGTGTTCATCGTCGAGGGCGGCCGCAACGACTGGGCGTCGTGCGCGGAGGGACGTCTGGTCCCCTCCTCCGACGCGGCCGTGCAGCAGGCCGTCACGCGCTACCTGCGCCTCGTCAAGCGCCAGATGCCCGAGAGCACCCGGATCCTGGTGCTGGGTCCCCCGTGGGGCCCGACCGAGCCGTGGCAGCAGCGTCGCGTGACGTCGATCGTGCACGCCGCCGCGCTCCGCGAGGGTCTGGAGTACGTGCCCACGCGGGGTGCGCTCGACCGGCACGGTCGCACGATCGACGGCGTCCACCCCACGCTGTCCGGCAGCCTCGCCCTGGCCGACGTGGTCGTCGGCGCCCTCGACCAGCCCGCTCCCGGGTCGACCGGGCTCGCCCCGGTCGAGCGGGAGTCGACGGCCCGGGCGGCGACCGACACCACGCCCTAGCCGCCCAGGGCGCTAGCCGCCCAGGGCTCGGGCCACCAGCGGCGCGACCTGCGTCAGGGCGCGACCGCGGTGGCTGATGGCGTCCTTCTCCAACGGCGCGAGCTCCGCCGTCGACACGTCGTACCCGTCGGCCGCGAACAGCGGGTCGTAGCCGAAGCCGCCCTCGCCCTGCTCGGCCGCGAGGATGCGGCCCGGCATCTCGCCGCGGACGATGTGCTCCTGCCCGTCGGGCGCGCAGAACGCCACCACGGCCACGAAGGTCGCCGTGCGACGCTCCGGAGGGACGTCGGACAGCTGGCTCAGCAGCAGCCGGTTGTTGGCCCTGTCACCGCCTTCACTGCGCGGCACCCCCGACCAGCGCGCCGACAGCACACCGGGCATGCCGTTCAGCGCGTCGACGCACAGTCCCGAGTCGTCGGCCAGCGACGGCAGTCCCGTGGCCTCCAGGCACGCCCGCGCCTTGATCAGCGCGTTGCCCTCGAACGTCGGCTCCGTCTCGGCCGGCTCGGGGTAGTCGGCGACGTCGGACAGCCCGAGCACCTGCACGTCCGGCACGAGCGGCGCGAGGATGCGCTGCAGCTCCGCGAGCTTCTTGGCGTTGTTCGACGCCAGCACGACGACGCGGGTCACGCCTGCAGGGCTTCCTGCTGCAGACGCGTCAGGTCGGCGCAGCCCTTCTCGGCCAGCGCGAGCAGCGCGTCGAGCTCGGAGCGGACGAAAGGGGCGCCCTCCGCGGTGCCCTGGATCTCGATGAACGAGCCCTCCCCCGTCATGACGACGTTCATGTCCGTCTCGGCGCGGACGTCCTCGACGTAGGGCAGGTCGAGCATCGGGGTGCCGTCGATGATGCCGACGCTGACCGCGGCGATCGACTGCACGAGCGGCTCGCCCGCGAGCGCACCCTTCTCGCGCAGGTGGGCGACCGCGTCGGCGAGGGCCACGTAGGCGCCCGTGATGGCGGCCGTCCGCGTGCCGCCGTCAGCCTGCAGCACGTCGCAGTCGATGGTGATCGTGTTCTCGCCCAGGGCCTTGTAGTCGACCGCGGCACGCAACGACCGCCCGACGAGGCGCGAGATCTCGTGCGTGCGCCCGCCGATGCGACCCTTGACCGACTCGCGCTGCGAACGGTCGTGGGTGGCCTGCGGCAGCATCGCGTACTCGGCCGTGACCCAGCCGAGGCCGGAGCCCTTGCGCCAGCGCGGCACGCCCTCGGTGGCCGACGCGGCGCACAGCACCTTCGTCCGGCCGAACTCCACCAGGCAGGACCCCTGGGCGTGGTCGAGCCAGTGACGGGTGATCGTGATCGGACGCAGCTCGTCGACGGCGCGGCCGTCCTCGCGGGTGGTCATGGTCGCGACCCTACCGACGTCCGTCAGACGTCGTAGACCTGCCCGGCCTCCACGAGCACGAACTCTCCGGCGAACGTCGAGCGCGTGTCGGCGGCGACCTCGTCGCGGTCGGTCCAGGCGGGCACGTGGGTGACGAGCAGACGCCCGACGCCCGCGCGCGTGGCGTAGTCGCCGGCCTCGGCCCCGGTCAGGTGCAGGTTCGGCGGGTTCGTCCCCGACTCCACGAACGACGCCTCGCACAGGAAGAGGTCGGCGCCCAGCGCGACGTCGTCGAGGGCCTCCGTGGGCGCGGTGTCGCCGGAGTAGGCGAGCACGGAGCCGCCGGCCTCGAGCCGCATGCCGTACGCCTCGACGGGGTGGTCCATGAGGCGTGGCGTGACCGTGAACGGCCCCACCTGCACGGTCTCGCCGTCGACCCACGTGCGGAAGTCGAACTGGTCGGCCATCTGCAGTCCCTCGGTGCGCCCGTAGCTGCTCGCGAGGAACGGACCGGCGCCCTGGGGCGCGTAGACGGGGATCGTCGGCAGGGTGCCTTGCGGGTGGTACTTGCTCACCACGTAGAAGCCCGAGAGGTCGAAGCAGTGGTCGGCGTGCAGGTGCGACAGCAGCACCGCGTCGACGTCGCGCAGGTCGAGGTGGCGCTGCAGCGGGCCCAGGGCGCCGCTGCCGAGGTCGAGCAGCAGCCTGAAGCCCTCGTGCTCGACGAGGTAGCAGCTGGAGGCGGACTCGGGCCCCGGGTAGGAGCCCGCGCAGCCGACGATGGTGAGCCTCACGCGACCACCTGCGCGAACTGGCCGACCGAGCCGACCTCGGGACCGAGGAAGCGTCGGCCCAGCACGCCGAACTCGTCAGGCCGGCCGGTGGTGAGGAAGCGGTGCTCGGGCGCACCCGCGGCGGGGTCGCGGAGCAGGTCGTCCTGGACCAGGCGGGCGTACACGTCCTTCGCCGTCTCCTCCGCACTCGAGACCAAGGTGACCTCCTCGCCCATCGCCAGGGCGATCGCCCCGGTCAGGAGAGGGTAGTGCGTGCAGCCGAGCACGAGCGTGTCGACACCCGCCTCGCGCAGCGGCGCGAGGTACTCCTCCGCGGCGGCGGTGACCTCGGGACCGCTCGTGACGCCGCGTTCCACGAGGTCGACGAAGTCGGGGCACGCCTGCGTGAGGAGCTCGATGCCGGGGTTCGCGGCGAAGGCGTCGTCGTAGGCACGGGACGCCGCGGTCGCGCGGGTGCAGATGACCCCGACCTTCCCGTTGCGGGTGGCGCGCGCCGCGCGACGAGTGGCCGGCACGATCACCTCGACCACGGGCACGTCGTAGCGCTCGCGGGCGTCGCGCAGGACGGCGGCGCTCGCGGAGTTGCAGGCGATGACCAGCATCTTCACGCCGTGCGCGACGAGGTGGTCGAGGCACTCGAGCGCGAACTCGCGGACCGCGGGGATGGGCTGCGGGCCGTACGGCTGACGGGCGGTGTCGCCGAGGTACAGCACGGCCTCGTGGGGCAGCTGGTCGATCACCGCTCGAGCGACCGTCAGGCCGCCGAAGCCTGAGTCGAAGATCCCGATCGGTGCGTCCGCCACGAGGCGCAAGCCTACGGACCGTCCGGCGACACGGCCAGTCCCGGGACCGTCATGATCGTCACCCCGGGTGCAGGACGCGCTCGAGGAAGCGCTGCGTGCGCTCGTGCTGGGGCGCGTCGACGACGTCGCGCGCGGGTCCGCGCTCGACGACGTGCCCACCGTCGACGAAGACGACGGTGTCGGCCACGTCGGCCGCGAACCGGATCTCGTGCGTGACGACCACCATCGTCCACCCCTGCGAGGCGAGGTCGCGCACGACGGCGAGCACCTCGCCGACCAGCTCGGGGTCGAGCGCCGACGTCGGCTCGTCGAGCAGCACCACGCGGGGTCGCAGCGCCAGCGCGCGGGCGATGCCGACGCGCTGCTGCTGGCCGCCCGAGAGCTGCGACGGGTAGGCGTCCTCGCGTCCGGCCAGACCCACCTGCTCGAGCAGCGCGCGGGCGCGTGCGGCGGCCTCGTCCGGGTCCTCGCCCTGCACCTGCACGGGCCCCTCGACGAGGTTGCCGAGCACGGTGCGGTGCGGGAAGAGCTCGTGGGACTGGAAGACCATGCCGCTCTGCGCGCGCAGCCGCTCGCAAGCGCGACGTCCCTCCTTGCCGCGCGGCAGCGACCCGAAGTCGACCGACACGTCGCCGATGGACACGGTGCCGGCGTCGGGCACGGTGAGCGCGTTGAGGGAGCGCAGCAGCGTCGTCTTGCCCGAGCCGGAGGGCCCGATGATGGCTGTGGTGGTGCCCTCGGGCACGTCGAGGTCGACACCGTCGAGCACGACGTTGTCGCCGAAGGTCTTGCGCAGGCCGCTGGCCTGCAGGAGCGACGGCGTGGTCATGGCGTCACGTACCTGTTCAGTCGGGTCTCGAGGCGTCCCTGCGCCACCGAGAGCACGGTGCAGACGATCCAGTAGTACAGGCCGCCGAGCAGGTACAGCGGCAGGTAGTCGAACGACGCGGACGCCTGCTGGTTGAGGACGCGCGTGACGTCGGTGAGGAGCACGACCGACACGAGCGAGGTGTCCTTGACCAGCGAGATCAGCGTGTTCGACAGCGGCGGCACGGCGATCCGCGCAGCCTGCGGAAGGACGACCCTGCGCAGGGCGAGACGGCCCGACATGCCGATGGTCGCGGCGGCCTCGTGCTGCCCGCGCGGCACGGCCAGCAGCGCGCCCCGGACCGTCTCGGCGCCGTAGCCGGCCACGTTGACGCTGAGGGCCAGCACCGCGGCCGGGAAGGACGGGAGGTCCAGCCCGAGCTGCGGCAGGCCGTAGAAGACTACGAAGAGCTGGAGCAGCAGCGGCGTGCCGCGGACCGCGGAGATGAAGAAGCGGGCCGGCCAGGCGAGCCACCGGGAGGACGACGCCCGGGCCAGGGCGATGAGCACAGCCGCCGCGAGGCCGATCGCGAAGCTGATCGCGGTGAGCGGGATGGTGATCTTCACCAGGGCGACGAACGCCGGCCACGCGGCCTCGCGGACGCTCGTCAGCCACGACGCCTCGTCGCGACCGCCGACCTGCGCCTCTCCCCCGTCCTCGACGGAGACGTCGGCGCCGAAGTAGTCCTCGCTGATCCGCTGCAGGGTGCCGTCGGCGCGCAGCGCGTCGAGCGCGCGGTCGGCCTCGCGCACCAGGTCGGCGTCGTCCTGGCGGAACGCGAGCGACTGGCGGCTGACCTCGTCGCCCGCGTCGCCGACGATCTCGACCTGGTCGTTGCCCGACGTGGCGAGGTAGTCGAGGACGGCGATGTTGTCGTTGACGATCGCGTCGACCCGGCCGCGGGCGACCAGGTCGGCGGCCTGGGAGAACTGATCGACGTTCTCGACCTTCGCACCGGCGTCCTTGGCCACCTGCGACCAGTTGCTCGTGGCCGACTGCGCCGTGGTGAGACCCTTCAGGTCGGCCAACGTGCGGATGTCGGAGCCCTTGCGCGCGACGATGACGCCCCGCGAGTAGGCGTACGGCTCGGAGAACGCGTACCGCGCCTCGCGCTCGGGGTTGATGGTGATCTGGTTGGCGATCACGTCGATGCGGCTGGCGTCGAGCGAGCCGAAGAGGGCGTCGAACTGGGACTGCACGAACCGCAGCCGCCAGCCGGCCTCCTTCGCCACGGCCTTCATGACGTCGACGTCGTAGCCCGTGAGCCGGCCGTCCTCGTTGAACGAGAAGGGCGGGTAGGTGCCCTCGGTGCCGACCACGACCTCGCGGCCGGCGCCGTCCCCGTCGGCTGCCTGCGCCGGCGCCACCAGGAGCAGCGGCGACAGCACGGCCAGCACGAGGCCGCCCAGCAGCCCCAGCACACGTCGGCTCACGCCGGACCCCCTTCGTCGTCGCTCGACCCTAGTCCGGCTGACCGACGTCGGCACCCCGGTCCCACACACGGACGCCTCCCCAGACGGTGACGTCTCCACCGCATCGGGGTCGGCGGTGGGTTCGCCACCGTCCCAGCGCCCACACGGTGGAGAACTCACCGCCGAGACGGACGTCGCAGCTTGCGGTGGAGAAGTCACCGCTGGCGGGAGGGGGCGTCAGAGGGGCAGCTTGGGCTGCGGCGGGGCGTGGGTGGGGTCGACGCCGTCGAAGAGGCTGCTCACCGACTCGCCGGCGTGGATCCGGGCGATGGCCCGCGCGAACAACGGCGCGACGGACCGCACGCGCAGGGCGGGCCAGTCGGCCGGCGGCGGGACGGTGTCGGTGGTGACGACCTCGGCGATGCCCGGGTGGTCGCGCAGCCGCTCCACGGCCTTGCCGGTGAACAGCCCGTGGGTGCACGCCACGGAGATCTCCGTGACGCCCTGGCGCTCCAGCATCGAGACGAGCTCGACGATGGAGCCCCCGGTGGCGATCTCGTCGTCGAGCACGATGGCCCGCTTGCCGGCGACGTCGCCGACGATCGCGTCGATGACGACCTTGTCGTCGGCCTTGCGCTGCTTGCTGCCGGCCGCGACCGGCAGGCCGAGGAGCCGCGCGAACTGCGACGCGGTCTTCGCGTTGCCGAAGTCGGGCGAGACGACCACGGCGTTCGACAGGTCGGAGTCGCGGTAGTGGTCGGCGAGCTCCCCGATGGCGGTCAGGTGGTCGAGCGGCATCGAGAAGAAGCCGTGCACCTGCGGTGCGTGCAGGGTCATGGTGACCACGCGGTTCACGCCGGCGGTGGCCATCATGTCGGCCACGAGCTTGCCGCCGATCGAGATGCGCGACGCATCCTTCTTGTCCGAGCGCGCGTACGCGTAGTGCGGTACGACGACGGTGATGGACGCGGCCGACGCACCGCGCGCGGCGTCGACCATGAGCAGCAGCTCCATGAGGTGGTCCTGCGTCGGCGGCACCAGCGGCTGCACGATGTACACGTCACGTTGGCGACAGTTGGCGAGCAGCTGCGACTGCAGGCAGTCGTTGCTGAACCGCACGGTCTCCGACGGCGAGAGGCTCGTGCCGAGCTCGCTGCAGATGGCCTCGGCCAGGGCTCGGTGGGCGCTTCCGGAGAAGACCACGATGTCGCGCACACGGTGAGGCTAGCGGAGGTGGCGCCGCCCCGGAACCGCGAACGGCGAGGTCAGGCCCACAGCTGGCCGTCGAGCGCGTCCTCGGCGTCGTCGAGGGTGCCCTCGTAGGCGCCGGTGGACAGGTACTTCCAGCCGCCGTCGCAGACGATGAAGACGATGTCGGCGCGCTCGCCGGCCTTCTGGCTCTTCGCCGCCTGGGCGAGCGCCGCGTGCAGGATGGCGCCGGTGGAGATGCCCGCGAAGATGCCCTCGTGCTCGATCAGCTCGCGCACGCGCCGCACGGCGTCGCGCGGGCCGACGCTGAACCGCGCGTCGATGAGGTCGGCGTCGTACAGCTCGGGCACGAAGCCCTCGTCGAGGTTGCGCAGGCCGTAGACGAGCTCGCCGTAGCGCGGCTCGGCGGCGACGATCCGCACGTCGGGCTTGGCCTCGCGGAAGAAGCGACCCGTGCCCATGAGCGTGCCGGTGGTGCCCAGCCCGGCGACGAAGTGCGTCACCTCGGGCAGGTCGGCCAGGATCTCAGGCCCGGTGCCGCGGTAGTGCGCCTCGGCGTTGGCGGGGTTGCCGTACTGGTAGAGCATCACCCAGTCGGGGTGCTCCTCGGCGAGCCCCTTCGCGACCCGCACGGCCTCGTTGGAGCCGCCCGCGGCGGGCGAGGGGATGATCTCGGCGCCCCACATCCGCAGGAGCTGGCGACGCTCCTCGGACGTGTTCTCCGGCATGACGCAGATCATCCGGTAGCCGCGCATCTTGGCGACCATCGCCATGGAGATGCCGGTGTTGCCGCTGGTCGGCTCCAGGATCGTGCAGCCGGGCGTCAGCCGACCGTCGGCCTCGGCCGCCTCGATCATGGCGAGCGCGGCGCGGTCCTTGATGGAGCCGGTGGGGTTCTGGTCCTCCAGCTTCGCCCACAGCCGGACCTCCGGCGACGGCGACAGCGACGGCAGCCCGACGAGGGGCGTGCCGCCGACGGAGTCGACGAGCGAGTCGAAGCGGGTCACCGGCTCAGGAACCCGGCAGGGGTGCCGGGCCCTGGGCGGCAGGAGACACCGCGGCGACGTCGACGGAGCCACCCGCGACGGCGGGCAGGATCACGACGGTGTCGCCGTCGGAGACAGCGGTCTCGAGCCCGCCGGTGAAGCGGATGTCCTCGTCGTTGACGTAGACGTTCACGAAGCGGCGGACGCTGCCGTCCTCGACCAGCCGCTCCTTGATGCCGGTGTGGGCGGCCTCGAGGTTCTCGACGAGCTCGGCGACGGTGGCGCCCTCGCTCTGCACGGCGCGCTCGCCGTCGGTGTAGGTGCGCAGGATGGTCGGGATCCGTACCTCGATGGCCATCGGTGTCGTCGCTCTCTTCCGGGGTTCGGGGGGTGGTGTGCTCAGGTGTCGTAACGCTCGACGACGGTGACTTCTTCCTCGGTCACCTCGCCGTCGACGATCCGGTAGGACCGGAAGTCGACGTCGGTGCCCTCGACCTCGCCGCCGTCGCGGGTCGAGACGAGCACGTAGTGGGCGTTCGGCTCCGACGCGAGGTTCACGTCGGTGCGCGACGGGTAGGCCTCGGTGGCCGTGTGGGAGTGGTAGATGACCACGGGCTCCTCGTCGCGGTCGTCCATGTCGCGGTAGAGCCGCAGCAGGTCGCCGGAGTCGAACTCGTAGAAGGTGGGCGACATCGCGGCGTTGACCATGGGCACGTGCCGCGCGGGACGGTCGGAGCCGATCGGCCCGGCGACGACGCCGCACGCCTCGTCCGGGTGGTCGCGGCGCGCGTGGGCGATGATCGCGTCACGGGTCGCGCGGTCGATGGTCAGCACGGCGGCGAGTCTAGCGAGGTGGCGCAGGGACGCCGGGCGACGTCTGGGTCGCGAGACGGACGAGCCCGCCGACCGACCCGCTACGCTTTTGGTATGCCAAAGACCCGCCGCGAGGGTGCGCTCGACGCCGACCGCGCTGCCGACGTGCTCCGCGACCTCATCGTGGCCGGTGACCTCGTGCCGGGTCAACGTCTCGTCGAGCGCCGGCTCGCCGACTGGATCGGCGTCTCGCGCGTCCCGGTGCGCCAGGCGTTGCACCAGCTGGTCGTCGAGGGGTTCGCCACCGAACGGGCCACGGGAGGCGTGGCGGTGAGCGACCTCTCCCCCGACCAGGTGAGCGAGCTGCTGGAGGTGGCGCACGCGCTCGACGCCGTGGCCGTGCGGCGCCTGCTCGCCACGGGCACCGACCTGTCGTCGCTGCGCACGCTGCTGATGCGCGCCGGGTCGGCGATCGACGGCGGACGCGAGGCCGACGCGGTACGGCTGAACGCCGAGTTCCACCTGCGCCTGCTCGACCTCGCGCCAGCACCGACCGTGCGCCGCACCGCCCGACCGCTGCGCCGCGTCCTCGGCTGGGCGCTGCAGCAGCACGCGGACCCCGCACCCGTGCACGCGGAGCACGTCGCGCTCGTCGACGCGATCGAGCAGGGCGACGCCGACCGCGTGGAGGCGGTCCTGGCGCAGCACGTCCGCACGAGCCGCGCGGCGCTCGCGGAGCGGACGTGAGGGCGCGCGGAACCGTCGCCGTGCTCGCGACGCTCGTCGTCACCTCCTGCTCCGGGCCTGCGGACCCCGCCCCGGGTCCCGGGTCCGGACGCCCGGCCAGCCCCGAGGAGACCGCCGTGACCCGTAGCCCGTCCTCCCCGTCCCCGTCCGCGTCGGCCTCGCCGCGCCCCAGCCTCGACGCCGCCACGCAGCAGCGGGTCGACCGTCGCCTGCTCGCCGCGGCGGGCGACGGCGACGCGCGGAGTGCTGCCCGCGCCCTGCGCGACGGAGCCGACGTCGAGGCACGCGACGCACGACGCCGCACCCCGCTGCTGCTCGCCGCGGCGGCGGACCACGTCGAGGTCGCGGAGCTGCTGGTGCACGTCGGCGCCGACCCCGACGCGGTGGACGACCGCTCCGACACGCCGTGGCTGGTCACGGGGGTCACCGGCAGCGTCGCGATGGGGCGCCTGCTGCTCGACGCGGGCGCCGACCTGACCCTGCGCAACCGCTTCGGGGGTCTCTCGCCGATCCCCGCGAGCGAGCGCGGGCACGTCGCGTACGTCCGCTGGGTGACCACGACCGACGTCGACCTCGACCACGTGAACGACCTCGGCTGGACGGCGCTCCTGGAGGCCGTGGTGCTCGGCGACGGCGGCCCCCGCCACCGGGCCGTCGTCCAGGCGCTGCTCGACGCCGGTGCCGACCCGACGATCCGCGACCGGCAGGGGCGCACCGCGCTCCAGCTCGCCGAGGCCCGCGGGCTGAGCGCCATGGCCGCGGTCCTGCGTCGCGGCTGAGAGGTCCGGAACACGTTCCGAGTTCCGGTGACGGGAGCTCTCCGCGCGCCCTAGCGTGCGCTGCATGCCACGGTCGCTCTCGCTACCTGTCCTCCTGACACTCCTGGTGCCGGTCGCGGGCTGCTCGGGCGGTGACACGACAGCCGATATCGAGCAGATGGTCCGGTACGACCTCTGGGACCGTCTGGCCCCACGAGGCACGGAGGTCTCGAGCATCGACGCGTCGTGCGAGCCCCTTCCGTCCTGGGTCGGCGTCGGCGACACCATGCGCTGCGACGCTCGCGTCCACCGGCGGGGCGGGAACGAGTCCGACGTCCCGGTCCGCGTCGAGTTCCGGGTCGACGGCGTGTTCTCGGTGCCGTTGGTCGACGTCGGCTGAGCGCCTCGTCGCGCTGCTCAGTCGAGTGCGCCGACCAGGGTCTCCTGCACGTAGCCGAGCCAGTCGTAGACGTCGACCATCGTGCTCACGGCGGGGTCGTCGCTCTCGGACAGCGCGAGCTGGTCGTCCTCGGAGTCGATGCCGAGGCGGACGGCGATCGAGAGCCGGATGTCGGTCAGGCTGCGCAGCCACGCCTGCACGTCGGCGGGGTCGAGCTCGACCTCCACGACGGTGTCCATCTCCCCCTCGTCGTCGAGGCCGCCGGCCTCGAGCGACGCGATGAGACGCTCGGCGTTCTCGACCTTGACGCTCGTGAGCGAGCGCTCGGTGAAGCGGCGGAACTCGGCCGACTCCTCCTCGTCGTCGCCGTAGGCGTCGGGCAGGAGCCGGCGCAGCACCGGGTCCTCCGGCGGCAGCGACGGGCCACCCATGCCGAGCTGGAGGGCGAGCGGGTCGGGGTCGGACTCGCTGGCACCGTTGCGGTCGCGCAGCAGCTCGACCACCTGTCCGGCCAGGTTGGCCAGCACGTGCGCCTCGTCGGGCTCGAACACGGCCACGACCCCGCCGCGTCGGCGGCGCTTGAAGGGACGCATCAGACGGAGTCCGACTTCTGCAGGGTCGCCCACAGGCCGTACTCGTGCATGGCCTGCACGTGCCGTTCCATCTGCTCGCGACTCCCACTCGACACGACCGCCCGCCCCTCGTGGTGCACCGCCAGCATCAGCTCGGTCGCCTTCTCCTCGGTGTAGCCGAAGTACGTGCGGAACACGTACGACACGTACGACATCAGGTTGACCGGGTCGTTCCAGACGATCGTGACCCACGGGTCCTGGAGCGCGAGGCCGAGCTCGGACGCGGGCTCGTCGAGCTCGATCGGGGCCGGGGTGGTCACGCGTCCCATTGTGTCCCAGGGTCGACGCGGACCGAAACGCGCCCGCGTGGGGGTGCCGCGTCCGAGCGCGGCCCTACGCTGGCGAGGTGACCACGGCACTCCTCACCGACCACTACGAGCTCACGATGCTGCAGGCGGCGCTCGCCGACGGCACCGCGCACCGGCACTCCGTGTTCGAGCTGTTCGCGCGCCGGCTGCCGACCGGTCGGCGCTACGGCGTCGTGGCGGGCACCGGGCGCCTGCTCGACGCCCTCGAGGACTTCCGCTTCGACCCCGACACCGTCGCCTGGCTGCGCGAGCGGGGCGTCGTCGACGACACGACGTGCGACTGGCTCGCCGACTACCGGTTCACCGGCGACGTGTGGGGCTACCCCGAGGGCGAGCTCTACTTCCCCGCGTCGCCGGTGCTCGTCGTCGAGGGGACCTTCGCCGAGGCGGTCGTCCTGGAGACGCTGTTCCTGTCGGTGCTCAACCACGACTCCGCCATCGCGTCGGCCGCTGCCCGCATGGTCGGCGCGGCCGACGGACGGCCCTGCATCGAGATGGGCTCGCGCCGCACCCACGAGCGCGCCGCCGTCGCCGCCGCACGCGCCGCCTACGTGGCCGGGTTCGCCACGACGTCCAACCTCGAGGCCGGGCGCACGCACGGGATCCCGACGGCGGGCACCAGCGCCCACTCGTTCACGCTGCTGCACGACACCGAGCGCGACGCGTTCACGGCGCAGGTGGCATCGCTCGGGACCGGCACCACGCTGCTCGTCGACACCTACGACATCGAGGAGGCGGTCCGCACGGGGATCGACGTCGCCGGACCAGGGCTCGGCGCCGTCCGGATCGACTCCGGCGACCTGCCGTCCCTGGCGCGGCGGGTGCGCGAGCAGCTCGACGGCCTCGGCGCCACGGCGACGCGCATCGTCGTCACCAGCGACCTCGACGAGCACGCCATCGCCGGGCTCGCCGCCGCACCGGTCGACGGCTACGGCGTGGGCACGTCGCTCGTCACCGGGTCCGGCGCCCCCACGTCGGGGTTCGTCTACAAGCTGGTCGCGCGCGCCGACGACGGCGACGCCCTCGTCCCGGTGGCCAAGAAGAGTGCCGACAAGGCCAGCGTCGGCGGCCGCAAGTGGGCCCTGCGACGGCGCTCGGCGACGGGCACGGCGCAGGCCGAGGTGGTCGGCATCGGCGCACCGCCGCACGACGACGGCGACGACCGCTCGCTGCTCGTGCCGTTCGTCGAGGGCGGCACGCGGGTGCACCACGACACGCTCGACGACGCGCGCGCACGCCATGCCGCGGCGATCGCCGAGCTGCCCGCCGCCGCGCACAAGCTCTCCGCCGGTGAGCCCGTGCTCGAGACGATCTTCGAGCGCTGAACCGACCCCACCCCCACCCGTCGGGAGGATCCATGACCACGACCCACGACCCGTCCACCGCGCTCGTCGTCGTCGACGTGCAGAACGACTTCTGCGAGGGCGGCTCGCTCGCCGTCGCCGGAGGCGCCGACCTCGCCCACCGGGTGGCGACGCTGCTCGCGTCCGGCGCCTACACGACCGTCGTCGCCACGCGCGACCACCACGTCGACCCCGGACCGCACTTCTCCAGCACCCCCGACTACGTCGACTCCTGGCCGCCGCACTGCGTCGTCGGCACGCCGGGGGCGGAGCTGCACGAGCCGCTGCGTGACGACCAGTTCGACGCGGTCTTCCTCAAGGGCGAGTACGAGGCGGCCTACTCCGGCTTCGAGGGCCTGACCTCCGACGGGGTGTCGATGGCGGCGTGGCTGCACGAGCGCGGCGTCACGACGCTCGACGTCGTCGGCATCGCCACCGACCACTGCGTGCGGGCCACCGCGCTCGACGGCGCCCGCGAGGGCTTCGCGGTGCGGGTGATCGAGGGGATGACCGCCGCGGTCGACCCGTCGGGGCTGCCTGCGCTGCGCGAGGAGCTGCGCGCGGCGCAGGTCGAGGTCAGGGAGCGCTGACCGCGGACGCCGTGGGCGTCTGCGTGGGCTGGTCCGGGGCCGGCGGGAGCACGAACAGCAGCGCCCCGAGGGCGATCACCGGGATCGAGGCGAGCAGGTCGCGACGGGTGAGCGTGTGCTTCATGGCGCCAGCGTGACCCCGGCAGCGCAACGGCACCGGTCGCCGACGTGAACGTCAGGTGACCGGTGCCGGACGAGCGGCTTAGAGCAGCTCCTTGGCCAGCAGCTCGAGCGTCTCCTCGCGTGCAGGAGAGCGTCGGGGGTCCGCCCCGCGACGGGCCGACCCCACCGGGTGCAGCATGACCTCGTCGACCTCGAAGTGCTCCGCGAGCTCACGCACCTGCCGAGCAGCGGTCTCCGGGTCGCCCAGCACCGGCCGCGTCGTGCCGGCGTCGACCATGGCCTGCTGCTGCGGTGCGAGCACCGCCTCCTGCGCGTCCTCGACGAGGTCGATCGCGGTGAGCGGCTGGCCGGTGCGCAGACGCGCCATGTTCTGCAGGTTCGGCAGCGCCATGGCCAGCGCCTCCTCGGTCGTCGGGGCCACCGAGGCGTTCACCGTGAGGAACGTCGTCGGGCGGTCCAGCAGGTCCGACGGGCGGAAGTGCGAGCGGTAGTGGGCCAGCGCCTCCTCGGTGCCCTGACCCGAGAAGTGGTGCGCGAACACGTACGGGAGCCCCTTGGCCGCGGCCAGCTGCGCGGAGTACATCGACGAGCCCAGCAGCCACAGCCGGGCTGACGACGTCGCGGCCGGCGTCGCCTTCAGCACGTACTGCTGCTGCGGGATCGGCACCCGCACACCGCGACCGTCCATGAGGGCCACGACGTCGTCGAGGTACTGGGGGAAGTTCTCGACGTCGGTGTCGTCGCGGCCGGCAGCACCGCGCAGCGCCCACGACGTGACGGGGTCGGAGCCGGGCGCGCGCCCGATGCCGAGGTCGATCCGGCCCGGGAACGCGGCCTCCAGAAGGGCGAACTGCTCGGCGACGGCGAGCGGCGCGTGGTTCGGGAGCATGACGCCGCCCGAGCCCAGACGGATCCGCTCCGTCGCGCCGGCCAGCACGCCGATCATCACGGGCGGGCTCGACGCCGCGACGGCCGGCATGTTGTGGTGCTCCGCGACCCAGTAGCGCTCGAAGCCCAGCCGGTCGGCGGTCTGGGCGAGCGAGACGGCGGCCGCGACGGCGTCCGCGGTCGACTGGTCGGTGCGGACGGGGACGAGGTCGAGGACGGACAGGCGCATACGGGGGTCAACACCGGCGGGCGACGAACCCTTCCCCGCAGCCGGTGGTGAGGGGGTTGCCGGTCCTGGTGGCGCCGGCCCGTCCGGGCCTCCCCCGGGACGGGGCCCGGACGGACCCCGACGAAGGGTGACGTCACCCCTTCAACCGTCCGGCCGGGTCGAAGGTCACGGCCCCGGTGCGGCGAACCCTAGGCGGTCGAGGCGGTGACGTCGTCGGACCGGCTGCCGGAGGGGAAGGTCCCGAGGCGCTCGACCATGAACCCGCCCGGGTAGCTGCGGATGCGGTGCGAGCGCCGAGGGTCGTACGGACGCCGGCGCGGCGGGAGGAGGCGGACCACCCGGCTGCGGGCACGGATGGCGCGGCGCGCCGCCCGCTGCACCCAGCGCGGGGGCGCCGGGTAGTCGAACGCCCGACGCAGGTGGTCGTCCAGCAGCGCGATCGCGAACGTGCGCATCGCCGGGCGCAGCGGCCGCGGGTAGAACGTCGTGAAGAGGTCGAGCGTGGCGTCGGCGACCGCCCGCGACCCCGGGTCGAACGCGAAGTGCGCCGCCTCGTAGCGGTCCATGTGCCGCTCGAACCCGGCGTAGTCGTCGGGGATCCCGCGGATGCCCATGAGCCGTCCGAGCCGTCGGTAGTATTCGACCGCCGCCCGCAGCTCGGTCTCGGTCAGCCGACGCCATCCCAGCTCGTCGATCCACCGCACCGGCGCCACCACGAAGGTGCACAGGACGTAGAGCATGTCGTCGTTGGAGATGTCGTAGCTGCCATGCATCTGGTTCATGCGCCGGATCGCGGCGCGGCCGTCGGGGTTCTCCATGCCGTCGTCGAGCACGGTCTCGAGCACGATGACGGTGTCGTCGTGCCGCTTCTGGGTGCTGCCCGTGAACTCGTCGGTCCGGTGCAGGAGGCTGCCGATCGACGGCACCGCGTAGGTGCGGAAGAGGGCGAAGCTGAGGGCCTGCTGCAGGTCCCACGGGAACTCGTGGTGCCCCGTGATGCGCGAGATCTCCTCGTAGTCGACGGCCGGGTCGAGGGTCTCGACGTGCCGCACCCAGTGGTCGCGCGGAAGGAGTCCGGGAACGCGCATCACGCGGTCACCTCCTGCGCCGCCTGGGCCCGCAGCTCGCGCTTGAGGATCTTGCCCGCGCCCGACATCGGCAGGGCGTCGACGAGGGTGAACGAGCGGGGCACCTTGTAGCCCGCGATCAGACCGCGGGCGTGGGTCTGCAGCTCGTCGGGGTCCGGGGCCGTGCCCGGCGCTGCAACGACGTAGGCGTGCACCTTCTCGCCGTACCGCTCGTCGGGCAGGCCGATGACCGCCACCTGCGCCACCGACGGGTGCTTGCTGAGCGCGCTCTCGACCTCGGCCGAGTACACGTTCTCCCCGCCCGTGACGATCATGTCCTTGATCCGGTCGACGACGTAGACGAACCCGTCCTCGTCGACGTAGCCGCCGTCGCCCGTGTGCATCCAGCCGCCACGCAGGGCCGCCCGCGTCTCCTCCGGCTTGTTCCAGTAGCCCTGCATGACGTGTCCCCCGCGCACGCAGATCTCCCCCACCGTGCCGGTCGGGACCGGCCGGTCGTCGGCGTCGAGGATCCGTACCTCCGAGTGCAGCGCGGCGCGACCACCCGACGAGAGTCGACGGCCCTCGTGCTCGTCGGGCAGCAGCAGGGTGGCGACCGGTGACAGCTCGGTCATGCCGTAGGCCTGCGTGAGACGTACGCCGGGCAGGGTGGCGAGCGTGCGCTCGAGGACGCCGGTGGAGATGACCGAGCCGCCGTACAGCAGACGCTGCAGCGACGAGAGGTCGTGGTCGCCGACGGCGGGGTGGTCGACGAGGATCTGGATCATCGTCGGCACGAGGAGCATGTCGGTGACGCCGTGCCGCTCGATCGCGTCGAGCACGGCGGTCGGCTCGAAGAACGGCACCGTCACGTGGGTGCCGCCCTGCAGCACCTGCGACGTCCACGCGGCGAGGTCGGCCAGGTGGAACATCGGTGCCGCGTGCAGCAGGACCGAGCCGCGCCGCACGAGCTCGCCGGAGGCCATCGCGCCCATGGCCGACGTGACGAGGTTGGCATGGGAGAGCATGACGCCCTTCGGGAAGCCGGTCGTGCCGCCCGTGTAGAAGATGCCGGCGAGGTCGTCGCCCGAGCGACGCGCGTCGTCGACGGGCTCGTGCGCGGCGAGCAGCTCCTCGTACGACAGCAGGCCCCCGGGGAGCACGCCGTCGCCGCAGTGGACGACCGCCACGAGCGACTCGACCTGATCGGTGAGCGTCGGCACGAGCGGCGCGAACGCGTCGTCGACGAGCAGCACGGTGGTGCCGGAGTCGCGCAGGGAGTAGACGATCTCGGCGGGGCTCCAGCGGATGTTGACGGGGTTCACGACCGCGCCGGCCCACGGGATCGCCAGCAGGTACTCGGCGTAGCGGTCGCTGTTGAGCGACAGGATCGCCACGCGGTCGCCCTCGCGGACCCCGAGATCGTGCAGCGCGGCGGCGAGCCGGGCGACGCGGTCGGCGTGCTCGCGGAAGGTGCGGCGGCGGTCGCCGCAGACGGTGGCGACGGCGTCGGGGCTGGTCTGGACGGCGCGGTGGAGGCCTTGGGTGAGCTGCACATCGACTCCTCGGGACGCGATAGGGCGTGCGCCAGGTCACTCTTGTTGGCGCACCGCCAACAATGGCACTCCGCCGCGGCGTCGTCAACGGGCAGGCGGCGATGGGGCTGCGCGGCGGCGCGGGGTCGTGGCAGGCTTCGGCGGGTGACGACGAGCCCCGACGGTCCCCGCTTCCAGCGCCTCGACGCGGACCGCCGCCGCGCCGAGATCCTCGCGGCCGCCACCGCGGCGTTCGCGGCCCGCCCCTACCCCGCCGTCTCCCTCGCCGACGTCGCGCAGGACGCCGGCGTCGCGCGCGGACTCATCAACCACTACTTCGGCACGAAGCGCGACCTGTACCTCGAGGTCGTCCGCGAGGCGTCGACCGTGCCGTCGGTGGCCGTCGAGGAGCTGCCGGACGGGACGGTCGAGGAGCGCATCGACGCCGCCGTCGCCTGGTACCTCGACGCGCTGCAGGAGTCGGGCACGACGTGGATCGCGGCCGCCGACCCGTTCGTCATGGGCCGCGACCCCGAGCTCGAGGCGATCCTGACCGAGGCCGAGAACACCACCGTCGACCGCGTGCTCGACGCCGTCCACCTCGGCGACGACCCCGCGCACCGCGACCTGCTCCGCGCCCTCGTGCGCACCTACGGCCACCTCGCCCGGTCCGCCGCCCGCGAGTGGCTCCTGCACGACGTCCTCACCCGCCCACAGGTCCACACCCTCCTGCGCCGCACCCTGCTCGCGATCGTCGACGACGTCGTGCCGGAGATGTTGCGAGGCTGATGGCTTCCGCTCTACTCGCCCTGCGGGTGCGTCGGAGTGGGTTCTCGCTCGGCCTGCGGCTGCGTCGGTGCGGCTTCTCGTCGACCTGGGGCTCCGTCGGTGCGGCTTCTCGTCGACCTGCGGCCGCGTCGGCGTGACTTTTCGCTCGAGTGGGGCTGCGCCGGCGCGGCTTGTCGTGAACCTGCGCTCCGCAAGGGCCTCGACCGGGCGGCTGGGCGGGCGGCGGCTCGGGTTCTCGGGGCTGTCGCTCTCGTTCAACGCAAGATTCCGCGTTCGCGCTGGCCATCGGTGGATCTGCAACCTTCTGAGCGGTCTACAGGTGGTAGATCCACCGCTGAGAGCGCCAGACATGGCAGCAGGTGCACCCACGATTCTTCCTTCACGCGTTCGAGGTCGAACGCTTCTGCGTCGGTGACGGGATCCCGTAGCAAACGCAGAAGTCTTGGGCTTGAACCCACCAACGCAGATTCTTAAGTCCCACGCGGGCCACAGCCCGAGTGCCCAACCCAACGCTGCTGCCAGCCGCCCGGTCGAGGCCCTTTCGGAGACCACCCCCAGCGAAAGCCGAGGCAGCGCACCAGCAAGCCCAGCCCCCCTGCGGCAGCGCACCACCCGAGTCAAGACCCACGACGGGAGCGCACCAGCAAGGTCACGCCAACCGCAGCCCCATAGGTCAGAGCACGTCGCGCAGGAACCTCGCCGTCGCGTCGACGGCCTGGGTGGCGGCGGGGCTGACGCCAGGAAGACTGACGAAGCCGTGGAGCGCGTCGGGGAACTCCTGGAGGACGACGTGGACGCCCTGCTCGCCGAGGGTCTCGGCGTAGCGGCGGCCGTTGTCGGAGAGGGGGTCGTGGCCGGCGACGAGGACGAGGGTCGACGGCAGTCCGGCGTGCGACGCGGCGCGGATGGGCGAGGCGCGCCAGTCGAGGGTGCCGTGCTGGTCGCGCAGGTAGAGGCGGACGAAAGCGCGCATGTTCGCCGACGACAGCACGGGCGCGTCGGCGAACTCGTCCTCGCTCGGCCAGCGGTCGTACATCTCGACACCCGGGTAGATGAGGACCTCGGCCTTCAGCCTGGGCGCCCCGGCGTCGCGCGCGAGCAGCGCGGTCGTCGCGGCCAGCCCGCCGCCGGCGCTGTCGCCCATGACGGCCACCCGGTCGGGGTCGACGTCGAGCTCCTCCGCGTGCTCGACGACCCACTGCAGCGCCGCCCACGCGTCGTCGACGGCCGCCGGGAACGGGTCCTCAGGCGCGAGTCGGTAGTCGAAGGAGAGGACCACGGCGCCGGTCCGGGCAGCCACCCGGCTCGCGAACCAGGCCGACTGCTCGGGATTGCCCTGCACCCAGCCGCCGCCGTGCAGGTTCAGCACGACCGGCGGTGCCGAGCCGGGGCTCGCGGCGCCCGTGGGTCGGTGCTGCAGGAAGCGCCGGGCGCGACCGTCGACCTGCACGTGGTGCTCGGTGGTGCGCACCGACGGGTCGGCCGTGCCGAACAGCCAGCGTCCGATCGCGGTGCGCTGCAGCCCGAGGCGCTCGCGACGCGCCTTGTCGAGGTCGTCGACCTCCTCGATGGGCGTGGAGCCGAGACGGACGAGCACGCCGAACACACGGGTCCTGAGAGGAAGCGACATGCGCCCCACGCTAGTGCCGCTCAGCCCGACGCGCGCAGGGCCCACCGGCGCAGCAGGTCGATCCGACGCTGCAGCTGCTCGACGGTGGCCTGCGCCGCAGCCGGCCCTCCGGTCTCGGTGCGCAGCTGCGCGTGGGTGACGCCGTGCGGCTGGCCCGTGCGGTGGTGCCAGGCGCCGACGAGCCCGTTGAGCTCGCGCCGTAGCTCGCTGCGCCGCTCGTGCGCGACGTCCTCCGCGGTGCGGGTGACGGCGCGGGGGGCGGCCGCCGACGCCTTCGACCGCTTGGCGCGCAGCAGCTCGGCCACCTGGTCGGCCTCGAGCAGGCCGGGGATGCCGAGGAAGTCGAGGTCGTCGTCGTCGAGGGAGTCCGAGATCTGCGCGGCGTACTCGCCGCCGTCGAAGAGGACCCGGTCGAAGTCGGCCTCGCTGCCGAGCGCCTGGTAGGTGCCCTGCTCCAGCTCGGCCGACGCCGACTCCCCCGCCTGCGCCCGAGCGAGCATCTCGGCCTCCGCGGCGAACAGGTCGTCCTCGTCCTTCACCGGCCGGCCGACGACGTGGTCGCGCTCGACCTCAAGGTCGGCGGCGAGGGCCAGCAGACCGGCGACGCTGGGCAGGAACACCGACGCGGTCTCGCCGCGACGTCGGGCGCGCACGAAGCGGCCCACGGCCTGCGCGAAGAACAGCGGCGTGGCGATCGTGGTGGCGTAGACGCCGACGGCGAGCCGCGGCACGTCGACCCCCTCGCTCACCATCCGCACGGCGACCATCCACGGCGACATCGACGCGGAGAACTCGGCGATGCGTCCGCTCGCGCCGGCCTCGTCGGACAGCACGACGGTGGGCCGCTCCCCCGTCAGGTCGGTGAGCAGGCGCGCGTAGGCACGGGCGGAGTCCTGGTCGGAGGCGATGACGAGACCACCCGCGTCGGGGATGTCGCGCCGGACCTCCAGGAGCCGTCGGTGCGCGGCCCGCAGCACGGTGGGCATCCACGACCCCTCCGGGTCGAGGGCGGTGCGCAGGGCCTGGGCGGTGGCGTCCTTCGTGAGCGGCTCGCCGAGCCGCGCGGCCACCTCGTCGCCGGCGCGGGTGCGCCAGTGCATCTGGCCGGAGTAGGCCATGAACAGCACGGGCCGCACGACGCCGTCGCGCAGCGCCCGCCCGTAGTTGTAGGAGTAGTCGGCGACGCTCTGCTTGGTTCCGTCGCGCTGCGGCTCGTAGGTGACGAACGGGATGGGGCTGTCGTCGGAGCGGAACGGGGTGCCGGTGAGCGAGAGCCGACGCACCGCGCCCTCGCACGCCTCCTGCACGGCGTCGCCCCACGACAGCGAGTCGCCGGCGTGGTGCACCTCGTCGAGGATCACCAGCGTCTTGCGGGCGTCGATGCGCACGCGGTGGCCGTTCGGGTTCACCGACAGGCCGGCGTAGGTGACGCAGTAGCCGTCGAAGCCCGGGGGCAGCGCGCCCGAGAGCGCCGGCTCGAGCCGGATCCCGAGGCCCGACGCGGCGAGCGCCCACTGCGTCTTGAGGTGGTCGGTCGGGGTGACGACGACGACGCGCTCGACCACACCGCGGTGCATCAGGTCGGCCGCGATCGTCAGGGCGAACGTGGTCTTGCCGGCGCCGGGCGTCGCGACGGTGAGGAAGTCGCGCGGCTCCCTGCGCGAGTACAGCTCGAACGCGTCGCGTTGCCAGGCCCGGAGGCGCTGGCTAGGCATCCGAGCCGGAGCCGCCCTCGTCGCCGGGCTGCATGCCCTCCCAGATCTCCTTGCACTCCGGGCAGACCGGGAAGCGCTGCGGGTCGCGGCTGGGCGTCCAGACCTTGCCGCAGAGCGCGACGCACGGGGTGCCCATGACCATCGCCTCGGTCAGCGTGTCCTTCGGGACGTAGTGGCTGAAGCGCTCGTGGTCACCGTCCTCGAGGCGCTCGTCCCCGCGCAGGTCGGTGCGCTCGTCCTGGACCGTCTGGGTGCCGCTGCCGAAGAATCCCACGTGGCTCATCGTAACGTCTGCAGGCGACCGGTCGAGCGCCCCCGGACCCGGCTGGTGGACGTGCGGCTCAGTTGAGGCCGGGATCCTCGGGATAGGTGGAGAGCAGGCGCACGTCGTCGTCCTGGCGCAGCAGCACGTCGCGCCACAGCCGCTCGGGCACGGGCGACAGCAGGTCGTCGTCGCGTGCCTCGACGACGAGCCACGACCCCTCCTCGAGCTCACCCTCGAGCTGCTCGGGCCCCCACCCGGCGTACCCCGCGAACACGCGCAGGCCGCGCAGCGCGCCGTCCTGCGGCGGCGGCCCGTCGAGGTCGACGAGGCCGAAGGGGCCGGTCATCGACCGCCAGCCCGGCACGGGGACGGCCGACGAGCCGAGCACACCCACCGCCAGGGCGGCGTCGGTGGCGACCGGTCCGCCCTGGAACAGGCAGTCGGGCGCGTCGACCACGGCCGCCCACGCCGGCAGGACGTCCTCGACGTCAGCCTCGAGCGGATGGTTGAGGACCACGCCCAGGGCGCCGTCCTCGTCGTGGTCGAGCAGCAGGACGACGCTGCGCGCGAACGGGCCGGCAGCGATCTCCGGGGTGGCGACGAGGAGTCGACCGGCGAGCGTCTCCATGCCCCCTATGATGCCCGCATGTCAGTGACGGAGGGGCCAGCCGGGCCGGACGACGCCGACGGGGACGTCGAGTTCACCGTCGACGAGCTCGCCGCGCGGGCGAACATGACCGTCCGGAACGTGCGGGCGTACGCGGCGCGAGGACTGATCGAGCCGCCTCGTCTCGAGGGCCGCACCGGCTACTACCACCGCGGACACCTCCAGCGGCTGCAGCTCGTGCGCGACCTGCTCGACCGTGGGTACACGCTGGCGGCCGTCGAGAAGGCGGTGCTGTCGAGCCCGGCGTCGGCCACCGCCCCGGCGCTGGACCTGCTGCACCTGCTCGACGAGCCCTGGAACGACGTCGAGCCCGAGCTGATGAGCCGCGACGCGCTGGCCGCGCTCGCGAACGTCGGCCGCGACGACGGCCTGATCGAGGCCCTGGTCGAGTTCGGGCTGGCGGCCTGGGTCGAGGACGACCACGAGTCGGTGCTGCTGGTGCAGCCGGCGATCGTGCGCAACGGCGCCGCCGCCGTCGCCCTCGGCCTGCCCCCGAAGGACATCATCGAGCTGTTCCCGCTGCTGCAGCGCAACCTGCGCGAGATCGCGGACTCCTTCGTCGAGAACGCCGTGAAGGCGATCGCCCAGCCGTTCCTGAACCGCGGACTGCCGCCCGAGGAGGCGCCGGAGGTCCTCGGGGCCGTCGAGAAGCTCCTGCCCGTGGCGAGCCAGGTCACGTACGCGATGTTCCGCAAGGAGCTGGCCGCGGCCATCGACGCCGAGATCGGCCAGCAGCTCGCCGAGGTGGGCCTGCGCGGTCGCGCCACTCCTGCGGCCACCGACGGCTGACGACGGCCGACCCGCGCGCCCCGCAGGAAGGGGATCACCCCGCCCGCGCCGGGAGGGAGGGAGAAGGCGCGGACGGGGTGACGTCAGGGGGACCGCTCAGGCGGCGAGCGCGTTGCGCAGCCGGGCGATGAAGGCACTCGCCCGACCCTCGCCGTCGCGCGACGGCAGCGTGTCGACCGGTGCGTGGACGGCGCGGTCGCGGGCCTCGGCCACGATCCGCTCGCCCTGGCCGAGGAGGTCGGGGTGCCAGCTGGAGACCCCGGCGGAGACGGCCAGCAGGGCCTGCTCCTTGGCGAAGGCCTTCGCGAGCTCAGGGCGGTCGCGGTGGGCGTCGAGCAGGGCCCGGGCCCCAGGCATGGCGGCAGCGGCGGCGACCCAGGCCTCGACGGCCACCGTCGCCGGGGCGTCGCCCTCGAGCACGGTGCGGTCGAGCTGGCCGCTGAGCCGCTGGTACCAGGCCATCTGGACGTCGAAGAGGAGGGAGAGCTCGTCGCCGAACGCCTCGCGGGCGCCGGGGGTGGCATCGAGCAGCTGGTCGGCGGTGTCCTCGCGGCGGCGGTCGGCCAGCTGCAGGACCTCGCGGAGGGCGGACTTGCGACGGTTGTAGGCATCCCAGGTCATGGAGGTGCTCCTTTCGGGGGACCGTCGTTCGAGGGAACATACCCTCGGTACGTACTTCGAGTATGTTGCGTCTGCGCAGGTCAGGCAACTTGGCGTGCTGTGAGGCTCACCACCACGCGTGCGTAGGATGGGCGCCATGACCAGTCCCGCGAAGGTGCAGAAGAAGGTGCTCCGCGCCGCCCGCAGCACGACCCGCCGGACGGGCTACTCCTCGAGCACCAAGCGCGCGCTCCTGGACAACGCGACGCAGCTGTTCGCCGCGCACGGCTACGCGGGCACGTCGCTCGACGAGGTCGTCGCGGCCGCCCGCGTCACGAAGGGTGCGCTCTACCACCACTTCCCGAGCAAGCTCGCGCTGTTCGAGAGCGTCTTCGACCGGCTGCAGGAGAAGGCCACCCGCGAGATCGAGAAGCGCATCGACGCCGCCGACGACCCGTGGGAGCGCGCCCAGATCGGCCTCGAGGGCTTCCTCGAGGTGTGCCGGGAGCCGCAGTTCCGCCGCATCTGCCTGCAGGAGGGGCCGGTCGCGCTCGGGCACGAGCGCTGGGCCGTCGCCGAGCGGGCCGCCTCCTACGGCATCGTCAAGCGCACGGTCGACGCACTGCTCGACGACCTCGGCGGGGCGAACGAGCTGAGCGAGGCCTACGCCGCCATCTTCTTCGGCGCCATCCGCTCGAGCTCGGAGTACGTCGCCGACGCCGACGACGCGGAGCAGGCCTCGGCCGAGGTGCTCGCCTCGATCAGCGGCATCCTCGCGGGCATGCGACTGCTGCCGTCGCTCACCGACCCGCACGCCGAGGCCTGACTCCTCCCGGTCGGCCTCTCGATCAGCCCCTCCCGGTCACCGCAGGGAGAGCGCGCCCGCGCCCTGCGGGACGAGCTCGATCCACGTCTTGCCGGGGTCGATGGTGAGCGGCTTGCCGTCCTTCGTCGTGAACGACAGCGTCGAGCGGTTCACCTTCTTGCGCCACGTGGTCTCGACCGCCCCGTCGGCGGTCAGGACCACGGCACGACCGGAGCCCTTCATCCGCGTCTCGGGCACGGGGTTGCCCGCGGGGTCGAGGTAGCCGGCGTCGCCGACCTTGGCGAACATCACGACGAGGGTGTCGGCGCGGAACTCGCGGGAGGCGTGGCCGTTCGTGCGCACCCAGTGGCCCCTCGAGAGCTTCCACTGCGTCGTGGAGGAGCCCGAGAAGCGCACCGAGGCCCGCGTGACCCGACGCGGCTTCGTCCCGGCCGACGACGAGGCCGACGGCGACGCCTCGGTACCACTGGCGGGCGTCCAGTCGAGGTAGGGGCCCGGGATGTCGCTGGCCTTGGCCCGCTTGAGCCGCTGCAGGTCCACGAGCCGGTTGTAGGGGCGCACCTTGGCGGGGTCGCTGCTGAACCCCGGTGCGCCCTCGTCCTCGGAGAACACCTTGAGACCAGCCTTCTTGACCAGGCCGTACGTGCCGGACGCGCCGCCCGAGGCGACGATCTGCCCGCCGACCGGCGAGGCGATGCCGATGTCGGTCGCGCGCATGGACCGCACGTGGCCGACCTTGCGCGGCAGCGTCGAGTAGTACAGCGCCGCGAGGCGGGTCAGGCCGCCCTCGACGAGCTCCTCGACGACGAGGTCGGCCTGGTCGAGCCCGACCTGCGGCGCGCCCGCGTCGGTGTTCTCGATCTTGACGAGGAACACCGGGTTCTCCGGCCGACCGTCGCGCAGGACCTCGCCGGTGAGCGGTGACGTCTCGACGATGGTCCCGCCGGCACCCTTCGACGGCTCGGGAGTCGCCTCCGTGTCCTGGCCCGAGGAGCACCCGGAGAGCACGAGCCCGAGGGCCAGGGCGGGGGCGACGACAGGGGCCAGGACGGCGAGGCGGTGCTTCGTCATGACCTCCACCTTGCCTGACGCGCGGCGCCCGACGTCGGACCCTGCGCCGGACGACGCGCAGGTGTCGGCACCGGCTGACACGATGGGGCCGTGCCCGAACCCACGCCCTCCGACGACCGCGCCGACGCGCCGTCGAGCCGGCTGGTCGACGACCCGCTGAGCACGGTCGCACCGGCCACGCGGGAGTGGTTCGAGGGCGCGTTCAGCGCACCCACCCCCGCGCAGGCCGAGGCCTGGGCCGCGATCGCGGAGCGCCGCCACGTGCTCGTGGTGGCGCCCACCGGCTCGGGCAAGACCCTCGCGGCCTTCCTGTCCGCGATCGACCGGCTGCTGCACGAGCCGACGCCGGAGAAGGAGCGTCGCACCCGGGTCCTCTACATCTCCCCGCTCAAGGCGCTCGCGGTCGACGTCGAGCGCAACCTGCGGTCGCCGCTGGTCGGCATCACGCAGGTGGCGGCGCGCCGCGGCGACACGTTCTCCGACGTGCGGGTCGGCGTCCGCTCGGGCGACACGTCGGCACGCGACCGGCGGGCGCTCGTCACCAGCCCGCCCGACATCCTCATCACCACCCCCGAGTCGCTGTTCCTCATGCTCACCTCGGCGGCCCGCGACACGCTGCGCGGCGTCGACACCGTCATCGTCGACGAGATCCACGCGGTCGCGGGCACCAAGCGCGGTGCGCACCTGGCGCTGTCGATGGAGCGTCTCGACGACCTGCTCGACGAGCCGGCGCGACGCGTGGGGCTGAGCGCCACGGTCAGCCCGCACGACGAGGTGGCCCGCTTCCTGGGCGGGCGCGCCCCCGTCCACGTCGTGGCTCCCCCGTCGCCGTCGCGCCTCGAGCTCGACGTCGTGGTCCCCCTGGACGACATGACCGAGCTGTCCCGGCCGCCGTCGGCGCGCGGTGCGCAGGAGGCCGAGGTCGTGCGCGACGAGGGGTCGGCCGCGCGGTCCATCAGCGACCCGCTCGCCGACGACAACGGCGGCAGCATCTGGCCCTTCATCGAGCACGACGTCGTCGAGCGGATCCTCCAGGTGCGCTCCACGATCGTCTTCTGCAACTCCCGCGGGCAGGCGGAGCGGCTCACCGCGCACCTGAACGAGCAGTGGGCCGACCGCGAGGCCCGCGCGGAGCCCGAGACGACGAGCACGCTGCCGCCGAGCCGGGTGTCCGGCGTGAGCGGCACGGCGTCGGGACGCGGCGACGCACAGGAGGTCGGTGCGCTCGCCCGCGCCCACCACGGGTCGGTCAGCAAGGAGCAGCGCGCGCTCATCGAGGACGACCTCAAGTCGGGCCGGCTGCGCTGCGTCGTCGCCACGTCGAGCCTCGAGCTCGGCATCGACATGGGCGCCGTCGACCTCGTGGTGCAGATGTCGACGCCGCCGTCGGTCGCGAGCGGGCTGCAGCGCGTCGGACGCGCCGGCCACCAGGTCGGCGAGGTCTCGCGCGGTCTCGTGTACCCGACCACCCGCCACGACCTCGTGGGCGCGGCGGTCACGGCCGAACGGATGCGCGCCGGCGCCGAGGCCACGCTCGACCTCCTGGCCGGGCGGTACCCGTCGGACCGGTTCGCCGAGCTGCGACCCCGGCTCGTCTGGGACCGCGACGCCGGCACCATCGTGGGTCGGCCGGGCGCGCAGCGGCTGGCTGTCACGAGCGGCGGCACCATCCCCGACCGCGGCCTGTTCGCCGTGGTGCTGGCCGACGGCGTCGACGAGGGACCGTCCAAGCGGGTCGGCGAGCTCGACGAGGAGATGGTCTACGAGTCCCGCGTCGGCGACGTGTTCGCGCTCGGAGCCACCAGCTGGCGCATCCAGGAGATCACCCACGACCGCGTCATCGTGACCCCGGCGTTCGGCGAGCCCGCCCGGCTGCCGTTCTGGCGGGGCGACGCCGCAGGCCGCCCGGCCGAGCTGGGCGAGGCGATCGGCGCCTTCCTGCGTCGGGTCACCGAGGGCCACGCCCCCGAGCACCTCGACGAGCGGGCCCGGTTCAACCTCATGGCCTTCCTCGACGAGCAGCGCGAGGCCATGAGCACGCTGCCGACCGACCGCACGCTGGTCGTCGAGCGCTTCCACGACGAGCTCGGCGACTGGCGGGTCGTGCTGCACTCCCCCTACGGCCGTCGCGTGCACGCGCCGTGGGCGCTGGTCGTCGCGGCGCGCGTGCTGGAGCGGTACGGCGTCGACGGCTCGGTCGTGGCCACCGACGACGGCATCGTCGCGCGCATCCCCGACACCTCGTCGCCCTGGGCCGCCGACGACCCCGATCCGGAGGCCGCCGGCGTGCCGGGTGCCGACCTGTTCACGCTCGACGTCGACGACCTCGAGCGTGTCGTCACGGCCGAGGTCGGCGGGTCGGCGCTGTTCGCGTCGCGATTCCGCGAGTGTGCGGCGCGTGCCCTCCTGCTCCCCCGCCGCAACCCCGGGGCCCGGGCCCCGCTGTGGCAGCAGCGTCAGCGCGCGGCCCAGCTGCTCGACGTCGCGCGCGAGCACGCCGACTTCCCGATCCTGCTCGAGACGGCGCGTGAGTGCCTGCAGGACGTGTACGACCTCCCCGCGCTCACCACCCTGGCCGAGCGGGTGGCGCAGCAGGACGTGCGCATCGTCGAGGTCGAGACGTCCACGGCGTCGCCGTTCGCCCGCACGCTGCTGTTCGGCTACGTGGCCACGTTCCTCTACGAGGGCGACACGCCGCTCGCCGAGCGCCGTGCGGCCGCGCTCTCGCTCGACCCCACGCTGCTCTCGGAGCTTCTGGGCCGCGCCGAGCTGCGCGAGCTGCTCGACCCGGAGGTGCTGGAACGCACCGAGGCCGAGCTGCAGCGACTCGCCGAGGACCGTCGTCTGCGCGGCGTCGAGGGCGCCGCCGACCTGCTGCGACTGCTGGGTCCGCTCACCACCGACGAGGTCGACGCGCGCCTCGTCGACGACGCCGTGCCGGCGCTCAAGGAGCTGCAGGACGCCCGTCGCGTCGTGGAGCTGCCGGTGGCCGGCGAGCCTCGCTGGGTGGTCGTCGAGGACGCGGGCCGCCTGCGCGACGCGCTCGGGGTGGTGGTGCCGCTCGGCATCCCGGACGCCCTCCTGCAGCCGGTAGCCGATCCCCTGGGCGACCTCCTCTCGCGCTACGCCCGTACCCACGGCCCGTTCACGGCCGACGAGGCGGCGGCCCGGTTCGGCCTCGGCCGCGCCGTGGTGCTCGACGTGCTGCGTCGGCTCACCCGCGACGACCGGCTCGTCGAGGGCGAGTTCCGGCCGGGTGCCGTGGGCACCGAGCACGTCGACACCGACGTCCTGCGCCGGCTGCGCAGCCGCTCCCTCGCCGCCGCACGACAGCAGATCGAGCCGGTCGAGCCGCGCACCTTCGCCCGCTTCCTGCCCTCGTGGCAGGAGGTCGGTGGGTCGCTGCGTGGTCTCGACGGCGTCCTCGCGGTGGTCGACCAGCTCGCCGGTGTGCCGCTTCCCGCGTCGGCCTGGGAGTCGCTGGTGCTGCCGTCGAGGGTCCGCGACTACAGCCCGGCCCAGCTCGACGAGCTGCTCGGCGCGGGCGAGGTCGTCTGGACCGGAGCGGGCACGCTCGCCGGCAGCGACGGCTGGGTGCAGCTGCACCCGGCCGACCTCGTGCTGCCCGCACGCCGCGACCCGGTCGAGCCGGACGAGCTCGGCCTGCGCCTGCTGTCGCTCCTCGAGGACGGCGGCGCCTACCTGTTCCGCCAGCTCACCCAGGGTCTGGCCACCGACGACGGCAGGCCGGTCTCCGACGACGCGGTCGTGGAGGCACTGTGGCAGCTGGTCTGGTCGGGTCGGGTCGCCGGCGACTCCTACGCCCCGGTCCGCGCCCGGCTGGGCGGCCGCGGCGCGCACCGCTCACGCGGCGGCTCCACCCCGCGCGCGCGGCTGCACGCCCGTCGCGGCATGGCGGCCTCACCCCGGGCCGCGCGCCTCGGCCCACCGGTCGCGTCGGGGCGGTGGTTCGCAGTGGAACGTCCCGGCGACGACCCCGCCGAGCAGGCCGCGCTGCAGGTGGCGCGCACCGAGGCGCTCGTCGCGCGGCACGGCGTGGTCACCCGCGGTGCGGTGGTGGCCGAGCAGACGCCCGGCGGGTTCGCCGGCGCCTACCGCGTGCTGCGCGAGCTGGAGCAGAACGGCTCGGTGCTGCGCGGGTACTACGTCGACTCCCTCGGAGCGGCCCAGTTCGCGTCGTCGGCGACGGTCGACCGCATGCGCTCGTTCGAGCGCCCCGACGACGAGCCGGCCGACGTCGACGCGGTCGTGCTCGCCGCCACCGACCCCGCCCAGCCGTTCGGTGCCGCGCTCCCCTGGCCTGACGTCGTCGACCCGGCCGACGACCTGAAGCACCGTCCGGCCCGCAAGGCCGGTGCACTGGTGGCCGTGCACGACGGTCGCGCGGTGCTCTACCTCGAGCGCGGCGGTCGCTCGTGCCTGGCGTTCACCGACGACGTCGACGTCCTCACCCGCGCCGCGCGGGCCGTCGCGGGCCTTGGTCGGTCGGGGCGCATCCCGCGGCTCACGGTCGAGTCGGTCAACGGCCGCCCGGCCGGGACCACGCCCACCGGCGAGGCGCTGCTCGCGGCAGGCTTCGACCGGCACCCGAAGGGCCTGCGGCTCGACCTGCGGCGCGGCAGCGACACCGCCCGTCGCCCCGCCTCCTCCGGTCGGTCCAGCCATGCCTGAAGGAGACACCGTCTGGCGGACGGCGCACCACCTGCGCGAGGTGCTGGAGGGCCGGGAGCTGGTGCGCTCGGACGTGCGGGTGCCGCAGTGGGCGACGCTCGACCTGTCCGGCCGCACGGTCGATGAGGTGCTGAGCCGCGGCAAGCACCTGCTGATCCGCGTCGGTGACGCGTCGATCCACTCGCACCTGAAGATGGAGGGTGCGTGGCACGTGCTGCGCCGGGGCAGCCGGTGGCGTCGTCCGGCGCACACGGCGCGCATCGTGCTCGAGACCGAGCAGCACCAGGCGATCGGCTTCCAGCTGGGCCTGCTCGAGATCCTCAAGCGCGAGAACGACGACGACGCGCTGGCCTACCTGGGGCCCGACCTCCTCGGCCCCGACTGGGACCTCGCGGAGGCGACGCGTCGGGTCGAGTCCGACCCGGACCGGCCGATCTTCGTGGCGCTGCTCGACCAGCGGAACCTGGCCGGGCTGGGCAACGAGTACGTCAACGAGCTGCTGTTCCTGTCGGGCCTGCTGCCGACGCGTCGGGTGGGCGACGTGCCCGACGTCGGGCGCGTGGTCGCGCGCGGGCACCGCCTGCTCGACGTCAACAAGGCGCGGGTGGAGCGGACGTTCACGGGCAGCACCCGTCAGGGCGAGGAGCGCTGGGTCTACCGGCGCGAGCACGCCCGCTGCCGACGCTGCGGCACCCCGCTGCGCGACGGCGAGCTCGGCGACCAGCCGGGCCGCGAGCGGATCACCTTCTGGTGTCCGCACTGCCAGACGTGAGGTCGCCCGCGGTGCGCAGCAGCAGGACCGCCAGCCAGACCCAGGCGACGACGAACGCGACGCGCTGCCAGAGACCGGGTGCGGGCAGCGTGCCCTGGTCGGCCAGCGAGTAGGCCAGCGACGCCCACAGGGACACCACTGCGGCCACGAAGGCGCCCTTCGCCCGCGGCGCGGTCGTCTCGTCGCGCCGCCAGCGCGCGGCCTGGACGATCATCGCCGCAGGGAGCGCGGTGGACGCGACGAGCAGCGCGAGGTCTCCGACTGCCGCCGAGGCAGGCGTCACTACGTTGATGGACCGCTCGCCGATCGCCGTCGCGTAGGTCGGGGTCGTGAAGGCGAACACGACGAGGGCGGCGCCGTGCACGCCGAGCAGCAGAGGCACGGTCCGACGCCGCTGCTCAGGGTCGAGCGCGCGGCCGACGAGCCGCGACGACAGCACGACGAGCAGTCCCGCCGCCGCGAAGACGCATCGCACGACCAGCCCGAGGTCGCCCAGCAGCATCCAGTGGATCGGCTCCTCGACGAGCCGTGTCAGGTCCACCAGGACCAGCACGAGCGAGAGGAGCAGCAGCGCGCCGCCGGCGGCCCGCAGGGTCAGCTGGTCGATGCGCACCGGCCCACCCTAGTCGTCCCCCACCCGGCTTCCCCCACACCGCTGAGCGTGACGTTCGCGGGGTGGGAACGGCCGATCCGGCCCGCAAACGTCACGCTCAGGGGGTGGGAGGAAGGGTCAGGAGGCCTTCGTCCAGATCATCTGCTCGTCGAGGTCGGTGCGGCGGTTGTCCCAGGCGTCGAGGAACCAGTTCTGCCGCACCGTCCACGGACGCTCCTTGCCCTGCTGGGGCAGGACGCCGACGGCACGCTGGACGTAGCCGGACTGCAGGTCGAGCGCGGGCGCGCCCTGCCCGCCCACGGCGTCGGGGTCGGGCATGCCGGCGACGTAGCCGTGGCGACGCATGTGCTCGAGCAGCCGGGCGACGTACTGCCACGACAGGTCGGCGCGCAGCGTCCAGGAGGCGTTCGTGTAGCCGATGCACCAGGCCAGGTTCGGCACGCCGCTGATCATGAGGCCCTTGTAGACGAAGCGCTCGTTCGGGTCGACCTTCTCGCCGTCGACGTCGATCGCGACCTTGCCCAGCGCGACGACCTTCAGGCCCGTGGCCGTCACGACGACGTCGGCGTCGAGGCGCTCGCCCGACACGAGACGGATGCCGGTCTCGTCGAAGGAGTCGATCCGGTCGGTCACGATCGACGCCTGGCCGCGACGCAGCGTGCGCCACAGGTCGCCGTTCGGGACGACGCAGAGCCGCTGGTCCCAGGGGTCGTAGCTCGGGGTGAGGTGCTGCGGGTCGAAGCCCTCGGGCACGGCACCCTGGGCGCGGTTCAGCAGGATCTTGCGGGCCGCCGACGGGAAGCGGCGGCAGAACTCGTAGAAGCCGATCGCCGTGGCGGCGTTCTTGAGCCGCGTCACCCGGTGGGCCGGGCCCGCGGGCAGCACCTTGCGCAGGCCCGCGGAGATCGCGTCCTCCTGCGGCAGCGAGGTGATGTAGGTGGGCGAGCGCTGCAGCATGGTCACGTGACCGGCGCGCTCGGCCATCGACGGCACGAGCGTGATCGCGGTGGCGCCGGAGCCGATGACAACGACCTTCTTGCCCGCGTAGTCGAGGTCCTCGGGCCAGAACTGCGGGTGCACGACGGTCCCGCCGAAGTCCTCCAGCCCAGGGAAGTCGGGCGTGTAGCCCTCGTCGTAGTCGTAGTAGCCGCTGCACATGAACAGGAAGGAGCAGGTCTGCTCGACGAGCTCGCCGTCGACCTCGCTCGTGACGGTCCAGCGCGCGTCGTCGGACGACCAGCTGGCGCCGACCACGCGGTGGCCGTAGCGGATGCGCTCGGCGATGCCGTGCTCGTCGGCGGTGCTGCGGATGTACTCGCGGATGTCGGCGCCGTCGGCGATGGCCTTGCGGTGGGTCCAGGGCCGGAACGGGTAGCTGAGCGTGTACATGTCGGAGTCCGAGCGGACGCCCGGGTAGCGGAAGAGGTCCCACGTGCCGCCCATCGCGTCGCGCGCCTCGAGGACCGCGTAGCTCGACCCTGGACTCATCGTGCTCAGCCGGTAGGCGGCCCCGATGCCGGACAGACCGGCCCCGACGATGACGACGTCGACGTGCTCCATGCATGAACCTCTTTCAGATACCGACGGTATCTGAAACCGTACGCGGGGTACGGGAGCGCGTCAAGACGCTCTGTCCCGACGACCAGCCCTCCACTACGATCGGCGGCGTGAGCGACGTGCTGCAGGACGACCGTGACCGGACCCCCGACACGAGGGAGGCCGGCGACGCCGACGTCCACGACCCGAGGTGGTTCATGCTGGTCGCCGGCGTGGTCGGACTGCTGGCGGCGATCACCCTGACCATCGAGAAGGTCCGATACCTGACCGACCTCGCGGAGACGGGCAAGGGCACGACGAACTGCGACCTCAACGCGTTCGTCAGCTGCGGTGGCGTCATCAACACCCCTGAGGCGTCCGCGTTCGGCTTCCCGAACCCCATCATCGGCATCGTCGGTTTCACGGTCGTCGTGACGCTCGCCGTCCTCCTGCTCGCCGGTGTCCGCCTCCCCGCCTTCGTGTGGGCAGGGCTGCAGGTGGGCGTGCTCTTCGGCATCGGCTTCGTGACCTGGCTGCAGTACCAGAGCATCTACGACATCGGGAAGCTGTGCCCGTGGTGCATGGTCGTGTGGACGTTCATGATCCCGCTGTTCGTGGTGGTCACCGCACGCAACCTGCGCGCCTTCGCGCCGCGCTCCGCGGTCACGCGGTTCCTCAGCAACTGGACGCTGCTCGTGATCGTGCTCTGGTACGTGGCCGTGCTGTCGGCCATCTGGTTCCGCTTCGGCGAGAACCTCTGGGCCTGACGGTCAGGACGAACCGGCCGCGGCGCCGGCGAGCTCGTCGAGCACCTCGGCCAGACGCACGTCGCGGCCGCTGACGCCGTTCACGTCGTGGCTGACGAGCCGCACGTCGACCCGGTCGTAGACGTTGGTCCACTCGGGGTGGTGGTCCATCTCGTCGATGCGCGGGGCTGCCGCGGCCATGAAGCCGATGGCGTCGGCGAAGCTCTCGAAGTGGTACGTGCGGGTCAGGCCCGACGCGTCACCCTCCCATCCGGGCAGGTGCTCGAGCGCCTGGGTGACGCGGGCGGGGTCGAAGGGCTCGTCCATGTCCCGACCGTACGCGTCAGGCAGCGGCCGCGCGAGCCCGTCGGGTGATGGCGTCGACCAGCACCTGCGGGGCGTGGTCGGGGATCCAGTGGCTGACGCCCTCGAGCACCACGAGCTCGTACGGCGCGTCCACGTGACGCGGCGTCAGGTCGACGCCGGCGCGACCGAGCGCGACGTCGCCGGTGCTCCACACCAAGGTCGTCGGCACGCGCACCGTGCCCTGCAGACCCTTGGCCGAGAACGGCAGCGCTCGGTAGAAGCCGAGGCCGCCCGTCAACGCCCCGCCGTCGATCATCTCGGTCTGGAAGCGCGCGAGCAGGTCGCGGTCCATGCCGGCGTGGCGCAGCACCCGCTCGCGCACGCCACGCGCCCGCGCGAGCACGAGCTCGGGCACCACCGGCAGCTGGAAGAAGCCCATGTACCACGACTTCAGCAGCTGGGTGCTGCGTGCCATCGAGGCCACGAAGGCCGCGGGGTGGGGCACCGACACGGCGGTCCAGGAGAGCAGCCGGTCGGGGTGGCGCGCGGCCACGACCCAGCCGATCGCAGAGCCCCAGTCGTGCCCGACGAGGTGCACCGGCTCCCCCACGACCGCGAGGAGGGCCGCGACGTCCTCGGCCAGCAGCTCGGTCGCGTAGGCCCGGCGACCCGACGGGCGGGCGCCCGGGGAGTAGCCGCGCAGGTCGGGCGCGATCGTGCGGTAGCCGTCGCCGTGGAGCAGCTCGCTGACCTTGTCCCACGACGTCGACGTCTGCGGGAAGCCGTGCAGCAGCACGACCGGCGGGCCGTCGAGCGGCCCAGTGTCGCGCACGTCGAACGTGAGACCGTCGTGGGAGAACGTGTGGATCCGACGTCGCCTGGCCATGTCGGTGACCATACCGGCGGTACGGGCTGCACCGCACCTCGCACGGCTGCGGCCGGCGCCCAGCACTCCCTGACGTCGCGCACAGGTCCGTGACAGGAACGCTCGTCATCGTCGACGAGGACACACCTCAACGGAAGAGAGTCACCTGATGAACACCTCCACCGCAGCCCGACTCGGCATCGCCGGCCTCGTGGCCGGAGCCGGCCTGGCCGTCGGCGGCGTGGCGCTCGCGTCCGCGGACACCGCCTCGACCGGCAGCGGCACCAGCAGCAGCGCCCGCCCCGCCGGACCGCACGGCGGCCCCGACGCGCAGGCCGCCGTGATCGCGAAGCAGCTCGGGCTGGAGCAGTCGGTCGTCGAGAAGGCGCTGGCCGCCGTCCGCGACGACCTGCGGCCCGCCAAGCCGAAGGACGGGGAGAAGCCGACCCCGCCCACCGAGGCCGAGCGCGAGCAGCGTGACGCCAAGCTGGCGGCCGCCCTGGCGAAGGAGCTCGGCGTCTCGGAGTCGAAGGTCGAGTCGGCGCTCGCCGCCGCCGAGAAGCAGGCCGAGTCCGACCGCACCGAGCGCCGCACCGAGGAGCGCAGCGCGCTGTCGGAGCGGCTCGACGACGCCGTCGACGAGGGCACGATCAGTCCCTCGGACAAGGCGTCGGTCCTGAAGGCCTTCGACGCCGACCTGCTCGGACCGGCCGGTGGCCCCGGTGGCCCCGGCGGTCCCGGTCGCGGCGGACCCGCCGCACCCGACACCCAGGACGACTCCTCGTCCTGAGCGCCTCCCCCAACGCCCCCGTCCGCACCCGCGGGCGGGGGCGTCGTCATGCGCGCGCATGTTCTCGTGCGTGTTTGACAATGATTCTCATTCTTGCCTAAGGTGCTCGCACCTGGCCGCCACCACGCGGCCGCCGTGCCGCCCGGTCAGTGGCGGTGAGAGAGCACCACGACCGCACCCGCGGTCGTCCGACCCATCCACGTCCGGTCGGCAGCTGCCCCCGGACGGATCGAAGGAGAAGCATGTCCTCTGCACGTCTCATCACCGCCGTCCTCGCCGGTGGAGCCGCCTCCGTGGCGTTCAGCCTCCCCGCCCACGCCGAGACGGCCATCCCGGCCGGCCACAACGACGTGGTCGAGCTCGAGTGCACCGACGCCGGCGGCGCCGCGAGCTACGAGCTCGGCAGCCACCTCGGCGGCCAGCACGTGGCCCCGGCCGACATCGGCGACCACCGCGCGACCTTCCCGGCGTCCAGCGCCGGCGTCAGCCACACCGGCGGCGCCTGGGTCGTCGACGCCGACCTCGACTCCTCCCTGCCCGACCTCGGCTTCAGCTACGAGGTCGCCGCCGGTGCCGAGAGCGTCTGCGCCGACTCCGTGACCATCACGCTCGACTCGGGCGTGACGTTCGGCGGCTCGTCGACCGTGACCCTCACGCAGGCCGCCGACCACGTCCACGGTGCGTGGCGCTTGCCCGCGGCCAGCGCCACCGCGACCAGCTACGCGGTGAGCCTCGACGTCGAGACCGGTGACGGCGCCTTCGCCGAGACCCTCTCGCCGCTGAACATCACGGCCGGCTCCTGACACCCCGCCTCGGGGCGGCACACGCTGCCGCCCCGAGGCACCCCTCCCCTGCGAAGGTCCCCATGCGCTCGTCCCTCCGACTTCCTGCGACCGCCCTCGTCACGGCCCTCACGGCCTGCCTGGTCGGGCTCACCCTGTCCGCCGTGCCGACCGTCGCCGCCGACGGCTCGGTCGCCACCGGCAAGCACGTGCTCCGCACCGTGAAGACCGCGGACGGAGGCATCGCGCTCGACTGGGTCACGCCGCCGACCGCACCGACGTTCCGCATCAGCGACGCGACGTCCTACGAGCTGCCGGACACCCCGGCGCACCGCACGCTCGGCACGCCTGGTGAGCGCGCCTGGATCAGCGGGTCCACCACCGACGACAGCGTGGCGCCGTCCGTCGCGCTCTCCTACACCGCGCGCGCGGCGGGCGACCCGACGCTGACCTACCGCATCGACGACGTCGTCGGCCCGGCCGGCGGCACCTACCAGACCTACCGCTACGACTACAGCCAGCCGTGGAGCGGGCTGGCCCGACCGCTCCTGACCCACGACGAGTTCGCGTTCGTGACGCCGATGGGCACCGGACGTGGCGCCGACGGTGCCGAGCAGTCACGCGAGGGCGTGCTGAGGACGGCGAAGAACACGACCGGCGGACTCGTGGGCCACTGGGTGCACCGCTTCACCCGACCCGGCCTCTACTGCGTGTCGCTCTCGGTCGAGGGCACGTTGTCGACCATGACGGCCCGTGCCCGCAGCGCGCCCGTGACGCTGCGCTTCGCCGTCGGCGACGCCGTGCCCGACGACGCGGCGTGCGGGACGTCGGCCAGCGGCCCCACCCCTGAGCCGACGCCGGACCCGACCGACGAGCCCACCCCCGAGCCCACGCCCGAACCGACCCCTGAGCCGACCGCCGAGCCCACGCCCGAACCGACCCCTGAGCCGACTCCGGAGCCCGAGGACCCGACGTACGTCATGCGCAGCGGGCACGCCGACGTGGTCGCGCCGAGGATCGTCGGCGACACCGACCGTCGCCTCGTGCTCGACGCCTCGGTCGACGGTCACGGCCGCGTGCCCTACCGCGACCTGGTCGTCGTCCACCCCGACCTGCTCCGCACCACCGTGCCGTCCGGCGACGACTGGGCCTTCCTCGGGACGTCCGGGCAGCCGCTGTGGAACAGCCCGCAGTCGTCGGGCTCCGTCGAGGGCGGGACGAAGGCGTTCCCCTGGATCGGCAGCAGCTCCGAGGACGACGCCCTCGTCGCCAACGGTCGGCGCACCGACATGGCGATCGAGCAGGTCGCCGGCCCCGACGGAGGGCGTCCGCCCGGCGACCTCTCGATCTGGACCGGCTCCTCCAGCCCGTACGTGCTGGTGAGCACGCGGGGCGGCGTGCTGCCCTCCGGCACCCCCGCGGTGCTCTCTGCAGCCAGCGTCCGCAACCACGCGCACTACAACTGGTCGTTCAGCGCCCCGGGCGTGTACTGCCTGGCCGTGTCGGCGCAGACCGAGATCGCCGGCGACCTCCAGGTCCGTCGCGACTGGCTGACCATGGTGGTCGGCGACACCGTCGACGCCGACCGCGTCACCCCGTGCGCCCGACGTCTGCCGCCGCCCACCGAGCCGGCCCCCGGACCGACGGAGCTGACGTCGGGCCCCGGCCCGCACGTCGTGACCGACGACGGCCATGTGTCGCTGCACCCGACCACGAACGCCGGCATCGCGGCCGCCTCGTGGAACACGGCACGCCAGCGACCCGTCGCCTACACCCGGCTCGACGACACGGTCGTGCACCTGCGCAACCCCACGGTGCGCAGCTACCTCGACTCCCTGCAGCTGCTCTCGACCCGCACCCTGCGGCTCGACACGCTCGGGGTGCCCGCCTCCGACGGCGGCGAGACGCTCGAACTGCTGCGCATGCGCGGCCCGGGGCCCCTGCACCTCGACGACGCACGGTCCGACGACACCTCCCGCTCGTCGCGCACGCTGCGACCCCGCGAGGAGACGGTGCAGGGCGTGCGGGTGCAGGCCTCGCTGCCCGGCCGGTACTGCGTCGACCTGCGCTGGACGAACGGTCGCGGCGAGCGCCGCGACGCGACCCTGACCCTCGTCGTCGACGGTCCCGTGCGGCCCTCCGACCCCGACAGCCCGTGGTGGCGGGCGGCCGAGCACGGTGCGCTGGGCACGACGTGCGCCGCGGGCGCCGAGCCGGAGGGACCGTCCGACCCCGAGCCGGAGCCCACGCCGTCCCCGACGACGCCGGGACCGACCCCGAGCCCCACGCCGACGAGCAGCCCGACGCCGCCGGTCGACGAGAAGGACCCGGTCTACGACGCGCCGAACGGCTGGCGCAACGACGCCGGCGCGACGATCATCGACGAGGGCCACGTCGACCTCGCATCGCGGGTGCTCCGCGGCGCGCTGACCACCCACGTGAAGGACAGCGCGACCGGTCGCGACGTCGCCTGGCGTCCGTTCGCGTCGACGGTGCTGCACGTCGGCCGGCAGGCAGCGCAGCGCATCCCCGCGGGCGCGAACCTCGCGTTCCTCGGCCGGGCCGGCGACCCCGTGTGGCTGGCGCCCGAGACCCAGGACGAGTCGATCGTGTGGCCGGGGTGGTCCACCGAGGCCATCCCGGATGGCACGCTGCGCGGCGGCGTGCGCTGGCGTCTGCTGCGCGCGAGCGGTCCGGGCGAGATGGCGCTGTTCACGTCAGTGCCCAACGGCTTCGGCACGGTCGACGTCCGCTTCAACACGCGTGACGGCATCACCTCCGCCGACGCGTTCACGATCCCGCCGCGCACGCACGCGCACGGCACGTGGGCGTTCAGTGCGGAGGGCGTGTACTGCCTCGACTCCGAGCGCACGGCGACGTCGGCGTCGGGACGCACCCTGCGGCACCGGTTCACGCTCGCGGTCGCCGTCGGACGCACCGACCTGCGCACCGTCGACCCGAAGGCCTGCTTCCGCACCGAGGGCCGACCGGGCACGGCGGACACCCGACCGGTGCCCGACGCGTCGCTGACCGACGCCACGACCGGCGGCGTCCGGGTGCTCAACGGCCGCGACGGACTCGTCCGCGGGTCGCAGGCGCTCGTCTCGGTTCCCGGCGTCGACGCGGGCGAGTGGGTGTCGGTGTGGCTGCACAGCCGACCGCGCTGGCTCGGGTGGGCCCAGGTCGACGCGTCCGGTGCCCTGCGCGTGCGGATGCCCGCCGATGCCCGCACCGGCGACCACCGGCTCGTCGTCAAGCGGCGCTCCGGCGAGCTCGTCGGGTGGGACCACGTGACGCTCACGGCCGCGCCCCGCGTGCCGACGGCACCTCGGCCGGGGGGCTCGGGCGGCGGATCGGGCGGGTCCGGCGACGGCGGATCGGGTGCAGGCGGGGCCGGAGCGCGCGCCGCGCTCGCCGCCGGTCAGACCTGCGTGCCGCAGCGGGCGACGGTGATCTCGTCCGGGCACGTCGACTACGCCACGCGTCTCGTCGGAGGCCGGCTCCGGTCGCTCGTCGGGACCGACGGCTCCGGCGCGAAGGTCTACCGCGACCCGAAGGACGTCGTGCTCTGGGTCAAGCCCGGCAGCAAGGTCCGGCTCCCCGCCGGGCTGGGTGCCGTCGGCCGTGCGGGCAGCTCGATCTACCAGGTGCCCCAGACCCAGGTGCCGGACCTCGTCTGGCTCGGCTGGAACACCGAGAGCCTCGACACGAGCCAGGTCCGCGGGTCCGTCCGCTGGCGCCTCGAGTCGGTCCAGGGTCCCGGCAGCCTACGGGTCTACACCGCCGGCACGTTCGGCGGGGTGGAGCGCATGGTGTTCGACGGCCCCGGCACGACGAGCATCCCGCTCGGCGTCCACGCCCACGCCAACTGGGCCTTCAGCAAGCCGGGCTTCTACCGCGTCGCCTTCACCCAGCAGGCCACCCGCGCCGATGGGAAGGTCGTCTCCGACCGCTCGACGCTGACCTTCGCGGTGGGCGACGTGAACCCGGCGGCGGCCGCGTCCGGCGGCGGGTGCGGTGCGCTGCCCCAGTCCGACGTCGCGAGCCAGGACCGCACGCTCGAGGAGTCGGCCGAGGCAGCCGCGCAGGACAGGGCGGAGGCGGCCGCGGTCGCCAGAGGCCTGGTGCCGGAGTCCGACGACGGGGCCGCCGACCGCGTGCTCGCCGCGCTCGAGAAGGGGCCGGTCAGGCTCCTGCTCGGGGTCCTCGGCGGGCTGCTGCTCGCGACGGCGGCCGGCGCGCTCTGGTGGCGTCGACGCTTCCACGGGACGGCCACGTGAGACGGACCTCCCGGCTCGCGACGCTCGCGCTCGCGGGCTCGCTGGCGGTCACCTCCTGCGCTCCCCCGCCGCGGTTGTCCGACCAGGACGGTCGGGTGCAGGTGGTGACCACCACGGGCCTGCTGCGCGACCTCGTGCAGCAGGTCGGCGGCAACCGGGTGAACGTCGTCTCGATCGTCCCCGACGGCGCCGACCCGCACTCCTTCGAACCGACCCTGCGGTCGGCGCGCGACGCCGCCTACGCCGACGCCGCGTTCAGCAACTACGCGCTGCTGGAGGAGCACGCCGTCGTCAAGGTGCTCGACGCCAACATCGATGCCGGCGCGCCGAACGTCGCCCTCGCCGAGGGGGCGACGAAGTACGCCGCGGAGGTCATCCCGCTCGTGGAGAACCTCCGCCTCGACACGCCGTGGCTCGGCCTGCGATCGATCGGCGACGGCGCGGCCTTCGGCGCCGACCGGGCGTCGCAGGTGCGGCTGTCGGCGACGGCCGCGACGGGACCGGGCGACGCCTGGGCCTACCTGACCGGCACGTTCGGCGACACGACGGTGACCTTCGGGTCGGCCGACGGCTTCGACGACGACGACACCGCCGTGCTGCCGCTCGACGCACACACCCACATGTCGTGGGCGTTCACCGAGCCGGGCGTGTACCGGCTGCGGTTCGAGGCGGCGCTGCAGGTCGACGACGACGCTCAGGAGGTGCCGCGCGGCGCCGGGACCCTCACGTTCGCCGTCGGCGTCGACCCGGCACGCGCCGGCGTGGACGACGCGGTGGTCGTCGACGGAGGTCACGCCGACCTCGCCGCCGACGTCGACACCGGCCGTCTCGTGGTGCGCTACGACCCGGACGGCGGCGGCGACCACAGCCAGCGCACCCTCCCGCTCGAGGACGTCGTCGTCGAGGTCCCGACCAAGGCGCTCTCGGAGGTGCCGGCCGAGCGCAGCCTGCGGTTCCTCGGCCGCCCGGGCACGGGGGTCTACCAGCTGCCGCAGGCCGTCCTCGGCAAGCACGTGCACGGCGAGATCGACCCCCACCTGTGGCACGACGTCCGCAACGTCATGGCGTACGTGCAGCTCGTCCGCGACACCCTCGTCGACGTCGACCCCGCCGGTGCGTCCGTGTACCGCGCCCGCACCAGGGACTACCTGCGCGAGCTCGACCGCCTCGACGCCACGATGCGCCGCGCGGTCGGCAGCATCCCGACGTCGCGGCGTCACCTGGTGACCTCCCACGACGCGTTCGGCTACCTCGCGAAGGCCTACGGCCTCAAGGTGTCGGGCTTCGTGACCCCGCACCCCGGCATCGAGCCGTCGCTCGCCGACCGTCGCCGGCTCGCGCGCACCATCGCCGACCTCGACGTGCCGGCCGTGTTCCTCGAGCCGAACCTGCGAGCCCGCTCCAGCACGCTCGTCGACGTCGCGCGTGAGCAGCACGTGAAGGTCTGCCCCCTCTACGGCGACGCGTTCGACGCCACGGTGCGCAGCTACGCCCAGCTCGTCCGCCACAACGCCCGCTCCCTCGTCCAGTGCCTCGCACCCCAGGAGAACCCGTGATGCCCTCCACCCGCCCCGTCGGCGGCCCGCGCCCGTCGCGCTCCACGTCCAGGAGGAGCCCGTGGCGGCTGGTCGCCCTGGCCGCCGTCCTGGTGGCGCTCGTCCCGTCGGGCGCGACCGCCGAGGACGACCCCGACCTGCGCCAGACCGTGCGCGGCGACGACCCCGTCGTCACCGACGTGAAGGTGCTCGAGAGCGGCCACGTCGACCTCGGGCCCACCTACGTCGACGGCACGTGGCGCTTCCTCGTCCACGACGACACCGCGAAAGCCGACCCGTCGAAGCAGAGCACCTGGCGCCTGCCCGAGAAGACGGTGTTCGCCGTGCCGGACGCCGTCCGCCTGCCCGCTCCCGACGACCCGACGTACACGTTCCTCGGCGCGAAGCCGGGCAGCACCGTGTGGGCGCTGCCGCAGACCCAGGCGGCCGGCGCCCCGTGGGTCGGGTGGAACACCCAGGAGCCACGGGTCATGGAGACGATCGACCGAGGCATGACGTTGCGTCTCGAGGGCGTCCAGGGCCCCGGCCGCCTGGTGACGTACCTGCAGTCCGGGTCGTTCGAGGAGCCCGAGGTGCTGTGGACGTCGGCGAAGGACGCCCGGCAGGACTTCTTCGTCGACGTGAACACGCACACCCACGCGAACTGGGTGTTCACGGAGCCGGGCGTCTACCTCGTGCGCGTCAGCGCGATCGCCGACCTCGTCGACGGCGGCACCGCCACCGACACGCAGGTGCTGCGGTTCGCGGTCGGCGACGGCACGAGTCCGCAGGAGGCGCTCTCCGCCACGTGGCGCGGCAGCACCCAGACCCCGGGCTCGACCGACGTCGCCGCTGCACCCACGACGGGCGACGACGACGGCACCCTGGTGACGGCGCTCGTCGCGGCCATCGCCGTGCTCGCGGTCCTGCTGCTCGTCGGCGCCGTCGTCGCCGTCGTCCGCCTGCGCGCCCAGCGTCGCCGCGCGCTCGGCGGGACGGACGTCGCATGACCGCCCTCGGCACCTCGCCGGACGTCACAGGGTCGTCGGCACGCAGCCGGCCCGCGCCGACCGTGGAGCGTGGGCTGCGCGTCTCCGGCCTCGCCGTCGACCTCGCCGGTCGGGCCGTGCTGCGCGACGTGGCGCTGCGGGTCGAGCCGGGACAGGTCGTGGGGCTCGTCGGGCCGAACGGGGCCGGCAAGACCACGCTCATGCGCGCGGTGCTCGGCGTGGTCCCCCGCCGGGGCGGCGAGGTCGTCGTCGACGGTCGCCCGGTGCGGCCGGGGCGCTCCGGCATCGGCCACGTGCCCCAGCGGGTCGACGTCGCCTGGGACTTCCCGGTGAGCGTCGCCGACATGGTCGCGTCGGGCCTCACCGGCACCCGCTGGACGGGCTGGCGTCCCGGTGCGGCGAGCTGGCGCGCCGTGGCCGACGCGCTCGAGCGCACCCACGTGCGCGACCTCGCCGACCGGCCCGTGGCCGAGCTGTCGGGAGGTCAGCGCCAGCGGGTCCTGCTGGCCCGTGCGCTGGTGCTGCAGTCGTCGGTGCTGCTCCTCGACGAGCCCCTCACCGGGCTCGACGTGCCGGCCCAGGACCTCATCACCTCCCTCGTCCGCGAGCTCGCCGACGACGGGCTGGCCGTGCTGATGTCGACGCACGACCTCGTCGGCGCCGTCGACCAGTGCGACCGGTTCGTGCTCGTGAACGGGACCGTGCGCGCCGACGGACCGACGCGCGAGGTCGCCGCCGACGTGCAGGCATGGGTCGAGACGTTTCGCACCCGCCCCGACAGCGCGCTCGTGCGCGCGCTCCAGGCGGTGTGACGTGGGGTTCCTCGACTTCCTGGCCGACCTCGTCAACCCGGACCTCGCGTTCCTGCCCCGCGCGCTGGCCGTCGCCGTCGCGTCGGCGCTCGTGTGCGGGGTCGTCGGCTGCCACGTCGTCCTGCGTGGGACGGCCTTCATCGGCGACGCCGTCGCGCACGCGGTGTTCCCGGGCCTCGCGGTCGCGTTCGTGCTGTCGGCGAACCTCGTGCTCGGCGGCGCCGTCGCCGGGGTGCTGACCGCCGTGCTCATCGCCGTCATGGCCCAGAACCGCCGACTCCGGGAGGACTCGGTCATCGGCGTGCTGTTCGTGGCGGCGTTCGCGCTGGGTGTCGTGATCATCGCGCAGGCGCCCGGCTACGCCGGCTCGCTGCAGCAGTTCCTGTTCGGGTCGATCGCCGGCGTCGACGACGGCGACCTGGTGGCCGTCGGCGTCGTGACCGTCGTCGTCCTCGCCGTGTGCGCGTGGCTGCACCCCGAGCTCGTCAGCGTCGGGCTCGACCGCGAGGGCGCCCGTGCCCAGGGGGTGCGGGTGTTCTGGGTCGACCTCGCGCTGTACGTGCTCATCGCGCTGAGTGTCGTGGTGAGCGTGCAGACGATCGGCAACGTGCTCGTCCTGGCGCTGCTGGTGACCCCGGCCGCCACCGCGCGGCTGCTGACCTCCAGGCTGGGGGTCATGATGGTGCTGGCCCCAGTGATCGGAGCGGTGGGCGCGTTCGTCGGGCTGTACGTCTCGTGGACGTGGGACCTCCCGACCGGCGCCGTCGTCGTGCTGACGCTCACGGCCGTCTTCATCGTGACCTGGCTCGTCGCGCCACGGCACGGGATGCTCGCGTCCTGGACCGGCCGTCGACCGGCTGCGGCGCGGGGCGTCGCGTGAGGGAGCGGCTGCCCGTGCTCTGCGCTGGGCTGGCCGGGCTCCTCGGCGTCGTGCTGCTGGTCGTCGCGGTCGTCCTGCCCGACCCCGGGTCCGACGCCGTCAGGGGTGCTGCGGGCGCACCACCCGACGCGCGGGCGTCGACGTCGCCGGCTCCGCGGGCAGCGTCGCGGGACGCCGAGCCCGACCCGGCTCAGGTGCCCGTGGCCCAGCTGCCCGACGGCGCCTGGATCGAGGCGACGGCCGCGTCGACGGGTGTCGAGGCGCGGGTGCTGCGCGCGTACGCCGGCGCGGCCCTGCGGCTGGAGCGCGAGCAGCCGGGCTGCCGGCTCGGGTGGAACACGCTCGCGGCGATCGGCGCGGTCGAGTCGGAGCACGGCACCATCGACGGCTCGGTCGTCACCGACGACGGTGTAGCCGACCCGCCGATCGTCGGCGTGGCGCTCGACGGCAGCGACGTGCGCGCCCTCAGGGACACCGACGACGGCGAGGTCGACGGCGACGACCGCTGGGACCGCGCGGTCGGCCCGATGCAGTTCCTCCCCTCGACCTGGGAGCGGTGGGGCGCGGACGGCGACGGCGACGGACGCGCCGACCCGCAGCACGTCGACGACGCCGCCCTCGCCGCTGCCCGCTACCTGTGCCACGGCGAGCGCGACCTGACCCGCGGCCCCGACTGGGTGGCGGCGATCTCCTCCTACAACGAGGGCAGCGAGTACCACGCCCGCGTCCTCGAGCAGGCGCGTTCCCTGGCGTCCCTCGCAGCGCGCTGACGTCGCGACCGCTCCGCGGGGTCAGGCCACGCGGTGCTGGACGGCCTGTGGCTCGACCAGCGCCTGCGGGTCGACACACACCTCGCGCACCCCGATCGGGTCGAGCATCGCGTGCGCCGCGGCGAGGCACATCCGTGCCGCGGGCACGTCGCGACCGAGCGCGGCACGCAGTCGCTCGACGTCGCTGAACGCCACGGCCACGCGACGTCCGTCGACGCGGCGCGCGAGCCGGAGCGCCGTAGTCGTCGAGGGTGACGCGAGCGGGAACAGCAGCATCGGGGAGGCGTGGTGGGAGGAGGGAACGCTCACCCGTCGAGTCTGCGTCCCACCGACGACGACCCGGAACCGTCGCGGCGACAAGATCGCGTCAAGATCGCGTCAGGCACCTGGCCGGCGCCCTCCCCGCCGCCCACGATCGAGACATGACCGAGCTCGTCCGCACCCTGCCCGCCGCCCGCCACGACCACGTCGAGGTGCAGGTGCGCCGCGCGTTGCGGCTGCTCGCCCTCGGCTGGGACACCGCACTCTCGGCGGTCCTCGCCGACGACCCCCGTGTCGCGCGCACCGTGCTGCGCACGGCTCCCGCGCGACGCCAGGCCGTCCGGGTCGCGGAGGAACGGGCTCGGCACGACGGTGACGGCGCGGTCGACCTGCTCCCGTTGCTCGCCGAGTCCGAGCAGGTCAACCGGCTGCTCGCCCGGCTCGCGCAGACCGTCCTCACCGAGCACGACCGTCCACTCGTCGACGACGCCGACCGCACCCACATCATAATCGCCCGGCGCCGCGGCACCGAGCGGCTCTGCCACCTCGCCGGCACGCCACACCTCCCCGTCGCCAGCGACGACGTCCACACCTGTACGACGGCGCTCCTGCGGGTCCGTGACCACCTGCGCGCCGACGAGCACGAGCACTCCCCGGCCGCGCACACCTGCGGCGACCTCACCGCCTACCTCCTCGAGATCGCCCGCCACTCCGCACGATCCGGTACGTCATCGCCCGTCTGAGGCCGCACTCCGGGCGATGACGTTCCACATCCTGGTGGGGGGAGCTGCCGGGATCCCTCCGACGGCCGCTCCGCGGCGCAGGGTGGGGCCCACTCGATTCACGGTGCCTGATTCACCGAGCCTCGAAGGCCCCACACAATGCACGAAAGCCCCGCACCGTCACGAGGACGGTGCGGGGCCTTCGAGGCTCGGTGGAGCTGCCGGGATCCCTCGCTGGGCGGCTGCGCCGCGAAGGGGGGCCCGACTCGATTGCTCTGCCCGATGCACGTCCCGGCAGGACCCCCGACCAGAACGCACAGGACCCCCGACCTCGCGAGAGGTCGGGGGTCCTGCCGTGACGTGGAGCTGCCGGGAATCGAACCCGGGTCCTCTGGCGCTGAGTCAGGACTTCTCCGGGTGCAGTGCGTCAGATCGCCTTTCTCAGCCCCGGTGCTCGGACGAACACGTCACCGACAGGCTCAGTCACGAAAAAGTCCCGACCGCGTCACGTGACGCTACGCGGCCAGCAAGTCCCCTAGATGAGACAGACGATCCGGGACGGGGACGCTCCCGGGTCTGCCCTTCACCAGTCGCTGTCAGGCAGCGAGGGCGAAGTCAGTGCGCTTGGAATCGGCACTTATGGGTTGCGACGAACGTTAAAGAGATGACGTCGCGTTCTCTACCCGCTTCTCCTGAGTCGAACGACCAAAGTCGAAACCGATCAGCCCCTCTTGAGTTGTCAACCACGCCCACCCTCGCGGGCACGGCGTCTCACCACTGTACAACCCCAGGCCCCCGTCGAAGATTCCCGACGCCCGGCGTCGGTGGCCAGGCACCCGCAGCAGCGCTGCTCAGGATGCCCAGCCACCGACACGCCGTCCCGCCGGCGCTGAGGTTGCCCAGCCACCGATGGAGGGCGGAACCGTCAGCCGAACACCGACTGCGCCCACTCCGGGTGGTCGATGAACGGGTTGCGGTTGCCCTGGTACTGGGAGTCGATGATGTCGTTGCGACGCTGCTCCGCCGACGACGGCGGGTCCTGCGCGTGCCACTGCAGCAGCACCGAGATCTTCCCCAGGTACGGCGTGCTGCCGTTGACCTGGTTGTTGGCCTCCAGGTCGGCGAAGCCGTCGCCGCCCTCGTAGCGCACCGCCATGTACATGACCATCCGCGCGACGTCGCCCTTCACGGCGTTCGGCGGCTCGAAGGAGTCGCCGTCGGTCAGGCACGACGAGCAGTTGCTCACCGCCGAGCCGCCGGTGTCGAAGTCCTTGTTGCTGCGCGTGCCGTTGACCTGCACGTCCTCCGGTCGCAGGTGGTGCAGGTCGGTGCCCGGTCCGGCGGAGGTGCCGAAGTTGCCGTGCGACTGCGGCCACACGTGCTCGCGGTTCCACTGGCCGGTGTTGCCGCCGTTCGCGGACTTCGCGCGCGAGACCTGCGAGTAGAACAGCCGCACGTTGCTGCTGTTGTTCGGGTCCTGGTCGGTCACCTTGAGCGCCTCCCAGACGGCAGAGTAGGAGATCGTCCGCTGCACCGAGATGATGTCGTGCAGCTCGTTCTTCAACGCCTCCCCGCTGAGCCCCTGGGCGCTGTCGTAGTAGCCGTCCCGCGGTGCGGCGTCCGCGGCACGCGGCACCACGGTCAGGACGAGCGTGAGGATGATGGTCAGGCCGGTGTACCGGGACGTGCGCCGGCTCGTGGCCGCGCACCCCCGTCCGGCTCCCCCGAGTCGGTTCATGGGCACACCCCACACCATCGGCGACACGACGCGCCAGAGGGCGCGCCGGAGTTCACCGGATGGTCACACAGGGCGTCACGACGTGGTCGGCGCGCGCTCCGGGTCGGCCGAGCGTCCGTGCACGAGAGCGGCCGCGCACACCGAGGCGACGACCAGCAGCCCGACGCACATCAGCGTCCCTGCCCGGAAGCCCGGCCCGAACACGTCCGGCGACGCGAAGTCGGCGCCGGCGATGCCCGCCAGCGGCGGGATCGCCGCCACCGCGAGCAGGCCGGCCGTGCGGGAGACCGCGTTGTTGATGCCCGACGCGATCCCGGCCTGCTCGTCGGGTGCCGCTGCGAGGACGGCAGTCGTCAGCGGCGCCACCAGCAGCGTGATCCCCAGACCCAGCAGGGTCGCGCCCGGCAGGACGTCGACCCAGAAGCGCGCGTCGGCGCCGACTCGCAGGAGCAGCAGCAGTCCCGCCGCCGACACGAGCGGCCCGACCGTCATCGGGATCCGCGGTCCGACCCGCTGGCCGAACGCCCCCGCGCGCGACGACAGCAGCAGCATGAGCACCGTGAGCGGCAGCGTCGCGAGGCCCGCCTCGAGCGGCGTGTAGCCGGCCACGTACTGCAGCTGCAGCACCAGCAGGAACATCGTGCCGCTCAGCGCCGCGTAGATCGCGAACGTGCAGATGTTCGCGGCCGTGAAGACTCGGTCGGCGAACAGCGACAGCGGGACGAGCGCGTGCGGCGAGCGCGCCTGGTGCACGACGAACGCCACGAGCAGCACCACGCCGACCAGCGCCGGCCACGAGGTCTGCTCGACCAGCCCGTAGGTGAGGAACGCGAGCGTGCCCACGGTGAGCGCAGCCCCCTCGACGTCGAGCCGGGTCTGCGCGCCCCGCGACTCCGGCACGTGCCGCAGCGTCACCCACACCACCGCCACGGCGAGCGGCACGTTGATCCAGAACACCGAGCGCCAGCCGACCGCGTCGACGAGCGTGCCGCCGACGAGCGGGCCCAGCGCGGTCGTGACGCCCGCCAGGCCCGACCACAGCCCGATCGCCCGACCGCGGTCCTCCGGCCGGATCGACGCCGAGATGATCGCCAGGCTTCCCGGCGTCAGCAGCGCTCCCCCGACGCCCTGCAGACCGCGCGCCGCCACCAGCACCTCGATCGTCGGCGCCACCGCGCAGAGCACCGACGCCGCGCCGAACCAGACGACCCCGACCACGAACACCCGACGTCGGCCGTAGCGGTCGCCCAGCGACCCGCCCACGAGGATGAGCGAGGCGAGCGCGAGCGTGTAGGCGTTGACGGTCCACTGCAGCCCGGCGACCCCCGCCTGCAGGTCGTCGTCGACCGCCGGCAGCGCCAGGGTGACGATCGAGCCGTCGAGGAAGGCCATCCCCGTGCCGAGCACCATGGCCGCCACGAGCCACCGGCCCGCCGCGGAGTCGAGCCTCACGTCTCGCGCCCGAACAGCGCGGCCCCGTTGTGCCACAGCACCCGGCGCAGCCAGTCGTCGCCGAGCTCGAGCCGCTGGAGCACCTCCACCTGGTGCGCGTAGGCGTAGGGGATGTTCGGGTAGTCGGTGCCGAACAGCACGCGGTCGCCGAGGTCTGCCAGACGCGGTCGTAGCGCCGTCGCGAGCTCGTGCGAGCCCTCCCAGAAGTCGACGAGCACCATGGTGGTGTCGAGGCGGACCTCGGCGAAGCGGTCGGCGAGGTCGAGGAACGCCTCGTACTCCGGCATCCCGAGGTGGGCGACCACGATCCGCAGCCCCGGGAAGCGCTCGAGCACCCGCGCGACGCCGTCCGGACCAGTGTGCGTGCCGGGCGCCGGACCCGACCCGGCGTGCAGCACGACAGGCGTGCCGCTCTCGGCGAGCGTGCCCCACACCGGGTCGAGCAGCGGGTCGTCGGCAGCGAAGTCGCCCACCTGCAGGTGCGCCTTGAACACCTCGACCCCCGACGCCACGAGCGCCGGCACGTAGGTCGCGGCCTCCGGCTCGGGGTAGAACGTCGCCGAGCGCAGCGCCTCGGGCACGCGTCGGACGAAGTCGAGGGTCCAGTCGTTCATGAACGTCGCGACGCCAGGGCGGTGGGCGTACGAGAGCGCCGAGAAGTGCCGGACGCCCATGTCGCGCAGGTGCGCGACGCGTTCTTCGTCGCTGCCGCGGTACGTGATCGGCCAGGGACGGCCCAGCAGCGGGCCAGCGGAGTCGAAGTACGCCCAGACCTTCGCCAGCACCTTCGGGTGCATGAAGTGCACGTGCACGTCGAACAGTCCGGGAAGGTCGAGCGACGCCGTGAGCGACGGCAGGTCGGCGTCGGCCAGCCCGGGGCGGTCGGCGTCCGCCGAGGTCATCTAGCGGATGCCCTTGATCTTGCGACCGATCTCGCGCTGCGCGTCGGCCTTGGCCTGGCGCTCGGCGATGGCGTGCCGCTTGTCGTACTGCTTCTTGCCGCGGGCGAGGGCGATCTCGACCTTCGCGCGACCGTCCTTGAAGTACAGCGCGAGCGGCACGATCGTCAGGCCCTTGGCCTGGATGCGCTGCTCGATCTTGTCGATTTCCTGGCGGTTCAGCAGCATCTTGCGACGCCGCCGCGTCTCGTGGTTCGTCCACGTGCCCTGGCTGTACTCGGGGATGTGCACCTGGATCAGCCAGGCCTCGCCGTTCGCGATCTCGCCGAAGCCGTCGACCAGGGACGCCCGACCGGCACGCAACGACTTCACCTCGGTGCCCGTGAGGACCAGGCCGGCCTCGTAGGTGTCCTCGATGTGATAGTCGTGGCGCGCCTTCTTGTTCTGCGCGATGAGCTTGCGCCCGGTCTCCTTGGCCACCGACCCATCCTAGTGCGTCGGGCCACACGGCCCCGGGCCGGTCACGGCCGGCTCGTCAGAGCCAGCCCATGGGGTTCACGGTGACGCCGTTGGCGATGACCATGAAGTGCAGGTGGCAGCCGGTGGAGTAGCCCGTGCTGCCGACGTAGCCGATCACCTCGCCGCGCGAGACCCGGGCGCCGGCGCTGCGGGCGAACCCGGAGAGGTGGTTGTACGTCGTCACGATGCTCTGGCCGCGCTTGATGCCGTTGGCGAGGATGACGCGGTTGCCGTAGCCGGCGTTGTAGTACTGCTGGATGATGGTGCCGCTCGCGGCGGCGTGGATCGGGGTACCGCAGCCGACGCCGAAGTCGGTGCCGTCGTGCAGCTTGTACACACCGGTGACCGGGTGCACGCGCATGCCGTAGGGCGACGTGATCGGGCCGTTGACGGGGTAGGACAGCGCACCGTTGTCGTCGCCGCCGGAGAGGCCGCCGTTGTTGCCGCTGCCCCCACGACCGGCGCGCTCGCGGGCGCGCTGGCGCTCCAGCTCGCGTCGGGCGAGCTCGGCGAGCTCGTTGTTGAGGCGGTTCCGCTCGGCCTCGTAGGCGGCGAGCAGACGCTCGTCCTCGACCTTCGCGGCGCGCGCCTTGCCGCTGGCGTCGGCGCGGGCGTCGACGAGCTTGCCGACCTCGGCGGTCTGCGCCTCGGCGGCGGCCTCGAGCTCGGTCATCTTCTGCAGGTTGGCGGCGGCGGCCTGGCGGGCCACAGCGACCTGGTCGCGCAGCTTCTCGACCTTGTCGCGGTTGAGGCGCAGGATGACCTTGGCGGCCGCGAGCTTCTGCATGCGCGAGACCTGCGCGTCGCCGACGGAGGCGTTGAGGCTCATCCGGTCGGTGAACGTCGAGGGGCTCTCGCCGCCGAGCAGCTCGCCGAACGCCTTCATCCCGCGGTCGCCCTCCTGCACGGTCTGGACGGTGAACGCCTTCACCTCGTCCTCGGACGCCTTGAGCCGCCGCTCCCCCTTCTTCAGGTCGGCGACGGCCTTGTCGAGGGCGGCCTGGCTGCGGTCGAGCTCGGCCTGCATGCGGGCGTCCTCGGCCTGCGACACGGCCAGCTGGCCGCGGGTCTTGCCGAGCGTCGCGCGCGCCGACGAGAGCTTGGCCTGCGCGGCGTCGAGCGCCTTCGCGGCCTTCGCGTACGCGGCGCTGGAGGAGTCGAGCGACTTCTGGGCGCCGTCGATCTTGCCGTTGACGCCCTGCCTCTGACGCTGGAGGTCGTCCTTCTTGTCGGCCAGCACCGGGTTCATCAGCCCGACCACGAGCGCGCAGGTCGCGAGGATCGCGAGCACGCCCCGCCCCGCGTGACGACGCGTGACGGTACGGGTGGGACGGGACGACGTGCGGTGGGACATGGGACCTCGGCCTTGGGGAAGGAGAACTGCGAGGCGACCCGCCGCGAGGCGGGTGGTGCAGGTGTTACTGGTGTGACTCTAGGCCATCACGGTCACACGTCAAGGTACTTGCGGGTCATCACGAGTGTCGGGACGAGCGCCAGGAGCATGGCGAGCACGGTCGTGTAGCCCATGACGGCGGCCGCCTCCTGCCACCTGATCCAGGTGGTCAGCTCCCCCAGCTGGGTGCGCAGGTAGCCGTAGACGACGAACGACATGAACGCGGCCAGGCCTCCTGCCGCCAATGCCGCCGACACCAGCGCCGCGAGCAGCGACTCGAGCACGAACGGCAGCTGGATGTGCCAGCTGGAGGCGCCGACCAGACGCATGATGCCGATCTCGCGACGCCGGGCGTAGGCCGTCATGCGGATGGTGTTCGACACCTGCAGGATCGCCGCGACGATGAGCAGCAGCGACGTGGCCAGCGCGGCCCACCGCATCTTGTCGAGGATCTCGAACAGCGGTCCGAGCAGCTTCTTCAGCGACTGCACGTTGCCGACGCCGTCCATGCCCGAGACCTGGCTGACGAGACCGTCGAACTGCTGCGGATCCTTCAGGGTGACGAAGTAGGACTCGGGGAAGTCCGACGGCTCGACGGTGTCGAGCTGGGCCTTGCCGGAGTCGGTCTGGCCGAGCAGCTCACGGGCCTTGTCGTAGTTCTCCTGCGGGCTGCGGACGTCGTAGGACTTGACCTCGGGGTTCGTCGACAGCGCCTCACGGACGGCTGCGGTCTGGTCCTTCGTCGCGGCACCGCCGACGCACGTGGGCGCCGTGGAGTTGTCGGTGCACAGGTTGACCTGCACCTGCAGCCGGTCGCCGTAGAACTGCTCGGTGCGGTCGGCCTGGCTCTGCAGCAGCAGGCCGAGCGCCGCCAGCAGCAGCGAGACGGTCATCGTGACGACCAACGAGATGGTCATGGACGTGTTGCGGGACAGGCTCGCGCGGAGCTCGCTCAGGATGGTGCGCACAGGATCGCCTCAGGACTGGTAGCCGTAGATGCCGCGGGCCTCGTCGCGCACGACGCGCCCCTCGTCGAGCTCGATGACGCGCTTGCGCATCTGGTCGACGATCGAGGAGTCGTGGGTGGCCATGACGACGGTGGTGTCGGTGCGGTTGATGCGGTCGAGCAGCTTCATGATGCCGACGCTGGTGGTGGGGTCGAGGTTGCCGGTGGGCTCGTCGGCGATGAGGATCATCGGCCGGTTGACGAACGCGCGGGCGATGGCGACGCGCTGCTGCTCGCCGCCGGACAGCTCGTCGGGCATGCGGTGGCCCTTGCCCTCCAGCCCCACCATCTCGAGCGTCTCGGGCACCAGCTGGTCGATCTCGGAGCGCGAGCGGCCGATGACCTGCAGCGCGAACGCGACGTTCTCGTGGACGGTCTTGTTGGGCAGGAGGCGGAAGTCCTGGAAGACCGTGCCCACCTGGCGGCGCAGCTTCGGCACCTTCCAGGACGAGAGCTTGTTGATCTCCTTGCCGGCCACGTGCACGCGCCCTGACGTCGGCCGCGCCTCGCGCAGGACGAGACGCAGGAACGTCGACTTGCCCGACCCCGAGGATCCGACGAGGAAGACGAACTCCCCCTTCTCGATCTCCAGGTCGACGGCGTCCAGCGCAGGACGCTTCTGGCCCGGGTAGGTCTTGGTGACCTTGTCGAAGCGAATCACCCGACGAGTCTAGGCACGCGGGTCCACGTCCCCGTGCAGACTCGCCCGCGCTCGGTAGCGTGACGGCATGCTCCCCCGCCTGCCCGACCCGCGCCGTCTGCCGGACCTGGTCGAGGCGGCCGCCTCGCTGCTGCCGCGGGCCGTGGGACTGCTCGACTCGGCCGAGGACCTGGTGCGCCGCGCGCACCGGCTGGTCGACGACATCGACGCCACCCGCAAGGCGGCGGACGCCGTCGTCGTGCGCACCGCGGGCACGGTGGCCAGCGTCGAGCCGACCCTCGCGCGGGCGCAGGGCCTGCTCGACACGTTCGGACCGATCCTCGACGACCTCGGTCCGTCGATCGAGCGGCTGGCCCCCACGCTGCAGCGCATCTCCGAGACCACGTCGCCCGACGAGATCGAGGCGCTGGTGGGCCTCATCGATCACCTGCCGATGCTCGTGGAGAAGCTCGAGACCGACATCGTCCCGATCCTGGAGGACATGAAGAACGTCGGACCCGACATCCACGCGCTCCTGGACACCGCGACGGACCTCGCGGGCATGCTCGAGAAGGTGCCCGGCCTGAACCGACGTCGCAGCAGGGCTCGACCCGACTGACGCGCGGTGGCAGGGTCGAGGCATGGCCGAGCCCCAGAGCCCCGACGTCGACGTCGACGTCGACGTCCACGGCACCGTGCCCGAGAAGGACCTCCTGCGCGACTACCTCTACACGGCGCGTGACGCGCTGCGCTGGAAGGTGGAGGGTCTCGACGAGCTCGACGCGCGCCGCAGCCTCACGCCCACCGGCCTGAGCCTGCTCGGGCTGGTGCACCACACAGCCGTGTGCGCGTGCGAGTACTTCGGGGTGGTGTTCGACCGTCCGTTCCCCGAGCCGACGCCCGACGTTGACGCCGACCCCCACGCCGACTTCGTGGTGCCGGCCGAGGTCAGCCTCGCGGAGGCGCTCGGCTACGTGGACCGCGCGTGGGCGCACGCCGACGCGACGATCGACGCGCTCGACCTCGACGCGACCGGGGTCGTGCCGTGGTGGACCGCCCCGCGCGACGTGGTGACGCTGCGGCGCGTGCTGGTGCACATGGTCGCCGAGGCACACAGGCACGCCGGTCACGCCGACGTGCTCCGCGAGCGCCTGGACGGTCTGGCCGGGCTGCGGCCCGACGCCACGAACCTGCCCGACGACGTCACCTGGCAGCACCACGTGGCGCGCGTCGACCGCACGGCACGCGAGGCCGCCGAACGATCCGCCTGAGGCGCGAGACCTCCTGGACCGCGGGGCGTCACGACGCACCCGCCGGGGGACGAGAAGGTAGGTATGCCTTACCTTGATCGCCATGGTCGATCTCTCCGCCCCGCAGCTGCGCGGCACCGGCGTCGTCGCCGGCTACCGACGCGCGACGGTGGTGCACGGCGTCGACGTGACGTTGCGCGCCGGGTGCGTCACCGCCCTGATCGGCCCGAACGGGTCCGGCAAGTCGACGCTGCTGCGTTCCCTGGCACATCTGCACACCCCCGCAGCGGGTCAGGTCGAGCTCGGTGACGGCACCCGCCTCGCCGACCTCTCCGGCCGCGAGGTGGCGCAGCGACTGACGCTGCTGTCCCAGTCGCGCAGCGTGCCCGGCGGCGTGTCGGTGCGCGAGGTCGTCGAGTACGGCCGGCACCCGCACCGCGGACGCTGGGGTGCGGGCGACCCCGACGGACCCGCCGTCGTGGAGCGCGTGATGGCCCTGTGCGGCGTCGACGAGCTCGCCGACCGCGCCGTCGACACCCTCTCCGGCGGACAGCTGCAGCGCGTCTGGCTCGCCAGCTGCCTCGCCCAGGACACACCGGTGCTCCTGCTCGATGAACCCACCACGTTCCTCGACCTGCGCTACCAGGTCGAGCTGCTCGACACCGTGCGTGACCTGGCCGACCAGCACGGCATCGCGGTCGGCATCGTCCTGCACGACCTCGACCAGGCCGCCGCCATCGCCGACGAGGTCGTGCTGCTCGTCGACGGTCGCGTCGCCGCCTCCGGCCCCCCGGCCGAGGTGCTCACCGCCGAGCGGCTCACCGCCGCCTACGGCATCCGGGTCGACGTCCACGTCGACCCGTCCACCGGCCACGTCCGCACCCGCGCCGTCGCCCGCCACCACTCCCGCACCCTCACCCCCCAGGAGATCCCGTGACGTCCATCCGCCTGCCCCTCGTGGCAGCCACTGCGATCCTCGCTACCGCCCTCGCCGCCTGCGGCACCACCGAGGAGGCGTCCGACGGCGCCTCGGAGTCGACCGGCGCGACCATCACCCTCACCGACTCGCGCGGCAAGGAGATCACCCTCGACGGCCCCGCGACGCGCGTCGCCGCGACCGAGTGGAACGCCGCCGAGTACCTCGTGTCGCTCGGGGTGGAGCCGGTCGGCGTCGCGGACGTCAAGGGCTTCGAGACCTGGGACAGCGCGGTCGAGCTGCCGGAGGACGTCACCGACATCGGCACCCGCGGCGAGCCCAGCCTCGACACCCTGGCCTCGCTCGACCTCGACGCGCTGATCGTCACCGACGGGCTCACCGGCGACGCCGTGAAGCAGATCGAGAAGACGATCCCCGTGATCGTGCTGCCGGGTGGCAAGGCCGGCGAGCAGATCGACCAGATGTTCGCCAACGTCGAGCTGGTCGCGAAGGCCACGGGGACCGAGGACAAGGCGCAGGAGCTGCGCGACGACTTCGACGCGAAGCTCGCCGAGACCAAGGAGGCCGTGGCCGACTCCGACCTCGCCGGCACCACCGTCGCGCTCGCCGACGCCTACGAGAACGGTGGCTCGGTGACGGTCCGCCCGTACACGCCGACGTCGCAGCTCGGCACCATCGTGGGCGAGCTCGGCCTCAAGAACGCGTGGGCCGACGTGCAGGGCCTGGAGCCCGACGCCGCCTACGGCCTCGCGCAGACCGACGTCGAGGGTCTCACGAAGCTGCCCGACGACGTGCGCTTCTGGTACTTCTCCAACGACACCGAGACCGACCCCTTCCGCGTCACGCTGAAGGACAACACGGTCTGGACGTCGCTGCCGTTCGTCGAGGGCGGCGACGTCACCCGTCTGCCCGACCGCATCTGGATGTTCGGCGGACCGGCCTCGATGGACCAGTTCCTCGACGCCGTGCAGGACCTGGCCGGCTGACCCCCGCCCACATGACCCTCACCACCGAGCGTCCCGGCGTCGAGGAGCAGGGCTCCTCGACGCCGGTGGCGGCACCGATGTCCGCGGTGCGGCTCACCGCCGTCAGCGCGACGCTGCTGCTCCTCATCGCCCTCGTGGCGGCGGTGCACGTGGTGCAGGGCACAGCCGCCGTGGGCCCGGCCGAGCTGTGGGGCTGGCTGACCGGGTCGACCGACGGCCAGGCCGCCGCCGTGGTCGTCGAGTCGCGGCTTCCTCGGCTCGCGGCGGGTGTCGTCGTCGGGCTGAGCCTCGGCGTGGCCGGAGCGGTCATGCAGTCCGTGGCCCGCAACGTGCTGGCCTCACCCGACACCCTCGCGGTGAACTCCGGGGCGTTCCTCGCGGTCACCGTGGGCGCGACCGTCGGCCTGCCGTCGGCGCTCGGCGGCGACCTCGTGCTCGCGTTCGTCGGCGGGCTGCTCGCCGCGCTGCTCGTGTTCGCGCTGGCCGGCACCGAGTACGGCACCGTGCGCCTCGTGCTCGCGGGCACCGTCATCTCGATGGGCCTCGCGTCGGTCTCGACGATGCTCATCATCCTGAACCCCATCGAGGGTGTCGGCCTGCAGGCGTGGGAGGCCGGAACCCTCACGCAGAACGGCCTCGGCACGGTGCGCCTGATGACGCCGCTCGTGGCCGTCGTGCTGGCGCTGGTGCTGCTGCACGCGCGGCGACTCGACCTCATGGCCCTCGGCGACGACGAGGCGCGCTCCCTCGGCGTGCCGGTGCGGCGCACCCAGCTGACGGTGCTGCTGCTCGCCGTGCTGCTGTCCGCGGTGGCCGTGACCCTCGTCGGCCCGATCGGGTTCGTGGGTCTCGTGGCACCCGCGCTGGTGCGCCTCGGCACGTCCCGCGTCGCCGGTCTGCACCGCCACCGGGCCCTCGTCCCGCTCTCGGGGCTCACTGGTGTGCTCGTGGTGCTCGGCGCCGACGTGGCAGTGCGTGCCGTGATGGGCTCTCAGCGGGCCGTGCAGGTGCCCACCGGCGTGGCGACGACGCTGCTCGGTGCCGCCGTGCTGCTGGGCTTCGCACTGCGGCTGCGCGCCTCGCGACTCGACGAGGGCGGCAACGCGCTCGACGTCCGCGGCCTCGGCGTGCGTCGCCCGCTGCTGCTCGTCGGCATCCTCGCCGTGCTCCTCGCGGTGGTCGCGGGGGCCTCGATGCTCGTCGGCGACCGGATGTTCCTCGTGGGCGACCTGATCAACTGGCTTGCCGGGCGCGGCGGCCCGGTGACGTCGAGCGTCATGGACGCCCGCGCACCGCGCGTGCTGGCCGCTGCCCTCGCCGGGGTCGCGCTCGCCGTGTCCGGCGCGATCATCCAGGGCGTCACCCGCAACCCCCTCGCTGACCCGACGCTGCTCGGGGTCTCCGGCGGCGCCTCCGTGGGCGCCGTGCTGGTGGTCACCGCTGCGCCGGCGGCGACCTACTGGGCCATCTCCGGCGCCAGCGCCGTCGGTGCGGTCGTGGCGGCGACGCTCGTGTTCGGACTCGCTGCGCGCAGCGGGTTCGCGACCGACCGGCTGGTGCTGCTCGGCGTGGGGGTGGCGTATGGAGCGATCGCCCTGGTGACCGTGCTCATCGTCGCGACCGACCCGTTCAACGCTTCCAAGGCCCTCACCTGGCTGTCGGGCTCCACCTACGGCCGGGCGTACGAGCACCTCGTGCCGCTCGTCGTCGCCTGCGCCGTGCTGCTGCCGGTGTGCGTCGCCGGCGCACGGCGCCTCGACCTGCTCTCTGTCGACGAGGACACGCCGCGCGTGCTGGGCGTCGACCCCGCCCGGTCGCGTCTGCTGCTGCTCGGGTGCGGCACCTTGCTCGCCGCCGCGGCGGTCTCGGTGATCGGCGTGGTCGGGTTCGTCGGGCTGGTGGCACCGCACGCGGCCCGCGCCCTCGTGGGCCGGCGGCACCGCCTGGTGCTGCCGGTCGCGGCCCTGCTCGGTGCCGTGCTGCTGAGCCTGTCAGACCTGCTGGGACGCACGGTCATCGCGCCGACCCAGCTGTCGGCCAGCCTGCTCACGGCCGCCATCGGCACGCCGTACTTCCTGTACCTGCTGCACCGCTCGCGCCGCAGCGGATGAGTGGGCCTGGCCGACCCGTCAGGGTCGGTCAGGCGGTGGCCTCGGCCTCCTGGCCGCGGCGCCAGCGGATGCCGGCCTCGATGAAGTCGTCGATCTCGCCGTCGAGCACGGCCTGGGTCTGGCCCGTCTCGTGCTCGGTGCGCAGGTCCTTGACCATCTGGTACGGGTTGAGCACGTAGTTGCGCATCTGGTCGCCCCACGTGGCCTGCACGTCGCCGCGCAGCGAGTCGAGGTGGGCGCGCTCCTCGGCCTTCTTGAGGGCGAGCAGCTTGGCCTTGAGGATCACCATGGCGCTGGCCTTGTTCTGCAGCTGGCTCTTCTCGTTCTGGCAGCTGACCACGACGCCCGTGGGGATGTGCGTCAGGCGCACGGCCGAGTCGGTCGTGTTGACGCTCTGGCCGCCCGGACCCGACGAGCGGTACACGTCGACGCGGATCTCCTCGTCGGGGACGTCGATCTCGTCGGTCTGCTCCAGCACGGGCACGACCTCGATCGCCGCGAACGACGTCTGGCGCCGGCCCTGGTTGTCGAACGGGGAGATGCGCACGAGACGGTGCGTGCCGGACTCGACCGAGAGCGTGCCGTAGGCGTAGGGCGCCTTGACGGCGAACGTCGTCGACTTGATGCCGGCCTCCTCGGCGTAGGAGGTGTCGTAGACCTCCACCGGGTAGCCGTGGCGCTCGGCCCAGCGCGTGTACATGCGCTGCAGCATCATGGCGAAGTCGGCGGCGTCGACGCCGCCGGCGCCGGAGCGGATGGTCACGAGGGCCTCGCGCTCGTCGTACTCGCCCGACAGCAGCGTGCGGACCTCGAGCGACTCGACGGCCTGCTGCAGCTTGGTCAGCTCGGACTCCGCCTCGGCGAGGGAGTCGGCGTCGCCCTCCTCCTGCGCGAGCTCGACGAGGACCTCGAGGTCCTCGAGCCGGCCGCGCAGACCCGTGATGCGCTCGAGCTGCGCCTGCAGCGTCGACAGACGACCGGTGACGCGCTGCGCGTTCGCCTGGTCGTCCCAGAGGTCCGGCGCGCCGACCTGCTCCTGGAGCTCGTCGATCTCGCGCTGCATCGCGTCGAGGTCGAGCACCTTCTCGATGGAGGTCAGGGTCGCGCCGAGCTCCTTGATCTGCTCGGGGAAGTCGGTGGCCACCTGTCGAGGTTACCGGCCCTGTGGTGGGATCGAGACCGTGGCGTGCCTGTTCTGCAAGATCGTCGCCGGCGACGAGCCGGCCGAGGTGGTGCTGGAGGACGAGCACGTGCTCGGCTTCCTCGACGTGCGGCCCGTGTTCAAGGGCCACACGCTGCTCGTGCCGCGCGAGCACGTGGACACCCTGCTCGAGCTGCCGGAGCCGATGACCGTGCCGCTGTTCGCGGCGGCCCGCCGGGCTGCCGCCGCGATGTCGAGCGAGCTGGGCGCGCAGGGCACGTTCGTGGCCATGAACAACGTCGTCTCCCAGAGCGTGCCGCACCTGCACGTGCACGTCGTGCCGCGCACGAAGGGCGACGGCCTGCGCGGCTTCTTCTGGCCGCGCACCCGCTACGCCGACGGCGAGGCGCGCGAGTACCGCGACCGTCTGCGTCACGCGCTCGTCGACTGATCGTCACCGCCGGGGGCTTGCGTCATGGCGCCGACTCGGGTTGGCATGGGAGCCATGAACACATCGGGGAACCAGAAAGCACCTGTCCTGCGACGGCTCGTCGTCCTCCTGACCGGCGCCCTGCTCGGGCTCGGCAGCGTGGTCGGCGTCGCGTCGTCCGCGTCGGCCGTGACCCAGGCGCAGGCCGAGTCGGCCTTCCGCGCGGCCGGCATCACGTGGTCGTCGTCGGGAGGCTGCACGACGCGCAGCAACTCGTCGTGCACGTCGTTCGAGGGCCTGCGCCAGACCAGCGTCGACGGTGCGCGCACCCTCAAGTCGGCCAGCGGCTGCGCGCTGAACATCACGGGCGGCACCGAGGTCGGCCACGCGTCGGGCACGTACTCGCACTACAACGGCTACAAGCTCGACTTCAGCCTGTCGACCTGCCTGACGTCGTACGTGACGAACACGTTCACCTACGTCGGCACCCGCAGCGACGGCGCGCAGCTGTACCGCTCCGCCTCGGGCAACGAGTACGCGAAGGAAGGCAGCCACTGGGACGTCACCTTCTACACCTGCGGCGGCTGCTGACGTCGCACCGACCCGTCCACCTCACGACGACGCCCACCCCGAGGTCGGGGTGGGCGTCGTCGTGTCTGGGTCCGTCGGTCGGGCGGGGTCAGTCGTTCGAGACGCCGAACCCGGCGACGGCGACGCGCGTGGCGTCGGCGACGAGGTCGTCGTCGGCCTCGGCGTCCTGGTCGTCCTTGGACGACATGATGGCGATGACGATCGGGGCGCCCTCCGCGCGGCGCAGGATCGCGATGTCGTTGCGGGTGCCGTACTTGGCCGCCCCGGTCTTGTCGGCGACCTCCCACGTGTCGGGGACGCCGGCGCGGATGAGGTCGTCGCCGGTGGTGTTGCGCACCATGAGGTCGGTGAGGAAGGCGCGCGCGTAGCCGTCGTTCACGTCCTTCTCGCCGTCGGCCGCCGGGAGCGCGAGCCGACGCAGGTCGGTGGCGAGCGCCTCGGGCGTGGTGGTGTCGCGGTCGTCGCCCGGCGTGGCCTCGTTGAGGTCGGGCTCGATGCGCGACACCTTCGTCGTCCGGTCGCCGATCTCGCGGAGCACGCCCTGCAGCTCCTCAGGACCACCGAGCAGGTCGAACAGCAGGTTGCCGGCGGTGTTGTCGCTGTACCGGACGGCCGCGTCGGCGACCTCGCGGACGGTGAGCTCGGTCTGCCCGGCCTCGAGCGCCTTCTCGACCTGCGGGGAGAAGTCGACGAGGTCGTCCTCGCTGATCTGCACGGTCTGGTCGAGCACCGACCGGGGCTTCTCGTGCAGCAGCGCGCCGACCGCGATCGCCTTGATCGTCGACGCGTACGCGAACCGCTCCCCCGCCCGGTGCTCCACGACCTGGCCGGTGCCGGTGTCGATGGCGTAGACGCCCAGCCGCGCGTCGTACTCCTGCTCCAGGTCGGCGAAGTCGGCCGAGAAGGTGGGCGACGCGGTGGGCGTGGAGGTGGCGCCGGGGTCGGCGCTGCTCCCTCCGCCGGTGCACCCGGCGAGCAGCAGGGCGGTGGCGACCACGGGCAGCAGCAGGCGACGCATGGCCCCTATTCGACCATCCCCGTCCACACGGAGGTGTCTGGGTGGCCCGCGGCGGGTACGCCTCCGGCCACCACGACGTGCGGCACCGCGCGTCGGAACCCACGAGGAGCCGACATGTTCACCCACCAGAAGCCGCTGCAGTTCACTGCTCGCCCCGACGCACCCGATCCCGCGTTCGCCCGTCGCTTCCAGGAGGTGCTGGGCGGCAAGTGGGGCGAGATGACCGTCGCCATGCAGTACCTCTACCAGGGCTGGAACTGTCGGCTGCCCGGCAAGTACAAGGACATGCTCATGTCGATCGGCACCGAGGAGCTGAGCCACGTCGAGATGATCACGACGATGATCGACCAGCTGCTCGACAAGGCGCCGCCGATGGCCCCGGACGACACGACGGGCTCGACGCAGGCCAGCGAGTTCGGGCAGCAGAACCCGCAGCAGACGATCGTCAACGGCGGCGGCGCCTACCCGCACGACAGCAACGGCGTGCCGTGGTCGGGTGCGTTCGTCACGGCGAGCGGCAACCTGATGGCCGACTTCCACCTGAACGTGACGGCCGAGATGCAGGGTCGCCTGCAGGTGGCGCGCCTGTTCCACATGACCGACGACCGGGGCGTGAAGGACCTGATCCGGTTCCTGGTCACACGTGACCACATGCACCAGATGCAGTGGTTGTCGGCCATCGAGGAGCTGAAGGCCGACGGGCTCGACGGCGTGCCGACGCCCGAGGCGTTCCCGCTGGAGGAGGAGTTCGACGAGTTCTCCCACACGTTCATCCAGGCGAGCGACGGCGAGGCGGCGACCGAGGGGTCGTGGGCGTCGGGTCCGGCGCCGGACGGTCGCGGCGACTTCCGCTCGGCGCTGATCGAGGCGCACGGGCAGATCCCCGAGCTGGCTCCGGGCGACCCGCGTCTGTACGGGACGCAGGAGCTGCAGGAGACGAAGGGGCTCATCGACAAGGCGAAGGACGCGCTGTCGTGAGCCCAGTCGCCTACGCACGGCAGGCGCCGACCGCGCCCGCGGCGCCGCGCGGCGTCGCCCGCCTCGTCGTCTTCGTGGCGGCGTGGTGGGCGGTGCTGGCGGTCACGGCAGCGGGAGGCCGATGGTGATCACGCTCGACGTCGCGCCCGGCGTCCACCGGGTGGAGCACGCGTCGACCTGCTGCTACCTCGTCGAGGACGACACCCACCGTGGTGGCGTCCTCGTCGACGGTGGCCTGCCCGGGTGCAGGCCGCTGGTCGAGCAGCTGCTCTGGCAGCGCAGGATGAGCTGGGAGTCGCTGGAGGCCGTGGTGCTCACGCACGCGCACTTCGACCACCTGGGCGTGTGCGCGGTGGCCGAGCGGCGCGGCGTGCACACCTGGGTGCACACGGGTGACGGGCCGATCGCGCAGCGCCCGTACCGCTACCGGCCGGGGAGGCCGCGGCTGCTCTACCCGGTGCTGCACCCCGGCTCGTGGCGCCACCTGGCCGCGATGGTGCGGGCGGGTGCCCTGAACGTCGAGGGGCTCGACAGTCCTGTGCTCGTCCAGGACGAGCACACGCTGCTCCCGGGCGGTCTGTGCGCGGTGCCCACGCCGGGCCACACCGACGGCCACGTGGCCTTCCACCTCCCCGACCGTGGCGTCGTGCTCACCGGCGACGCCCTGGTGACGCTCGACCCGTACACCGGACGTCGCGGGCCGCGCGTCGTCGCGCGCGCCGGCACCCGTGACCGCGACCGTGCGCTCGCCTCGCTCGACGCCATCGCCGAGACCGACGCCGCCGTCGTGCTGCCCGGCCACGGCGAACCGTTCCTCGACGGCGCCCGCGCCGCGGCCTCGATGGCCCGCGTCGCCGGGGCCGCCTGACCTGCACGCCCTGACCTGCCCTGTCCTGCCCCTGACCAGCACCGAGAGGTACCACCGTGTCCGAGAACCACCACCTGTCCAGCACCGGCCCGCGCCCCGACGAGGACCCCGTCGTCCTTGCCCGCGGGGCAGCCCTCCTCTTCGGTGCCGTGTTCCTCCTCGTCGGCGTCCTGGGCTTCGTCCCGGGCGTCACGACCGACCTCGACCAGCTGAGCGGCAGCGGCCACCACAGCGGCGCGGAGCTGTTCGGCGTGTTCCAGGTGTCGGTGCTGCACAACCTCGTGCACGTGCTGTTCGGTCTGCTCGGCCTAGGGGCGGCGCTGCGCCCACGCCTCGCTCCCGCCTACCTCGTGGGCAGCGGCATCATCTACGCCGCCCTCACCATCTACGGGCTTGTCGTCGACCACGGCTCCGACGCCAACGTCGTACCCCTCGACACCGCCGACACCTGGCTGCACGCCGTCCTCGCCGCCGCCCTCCTGCTCATCGGCTTCGCCGTCGGCTCGGCGTTGCAGCGGAAGGGGCAGTACACGCGCTGAAGCAGGTCGGCATCTGCCTCCCAGCCCCTCCCACAGGACGCATTCGTGTCGAGGTGAGACCGAGGTGGGACTCAGCGCATTTCTCCGTGCCTCTGCCTCGTCGGACATCCACAGGCGCGCACGACGAAGTGCTCCGGCGGAGACGGGGACCTACCGGCTCGTCGCTCGGTTCTCGTCCGTCCGTATGGCCGCAGCCAGGAATCGCGCGACGCCACTACTCCCCCAGCCTTCTTCCCTCTACGGTGCGCGGCAGATCCAGCTGTACCCCGTGATCGAGCCGACCTCAGCGAGGCGTTGGAGGGTGATGGATGGCGAGCCGACCAGCCATGATGCGACGACCTCACGTGAACGTCGTGCTGCTCCTGGTCCTTCTGTCCGCCTGCGCCTCGGCACCAGTGAGCCAACGCGAGTTCGATCGCCTCAGCGCTGAGGCGCAGACCGTAGAGGTCGCGCTGTCGAAGCGACTGGCAGCAGCCCTTCCGGGATCTCGGCCAATCTTTCGCGTCGCTCATCCTGTCACCTGCAAGGGATCGGACGCGGAAGAGAGCTTCATCGTCGAGAGGAGGTTCACGTCCCCGAGGCGTCGGTCGGGGACGTGATCGACTCGGCCACAGAAGTGCTTCGAGACGAGGGCTTCGAGGTGCGGAAGCCGGATCCACTGACAGCCCTTGGACAGAAGAGGAGCATCGACGTGAGCGTCTCCGTCTCACGGTCGGGTGCAAGCGACGCTGCCGTCGCCACGTCGTCGTCGACCGCTTGCGTGAAGGTCGCGCGACCGTGACCCGCTGAGCGCGCTCCAGCTCCGTCTCGCCCGGACCGAGCCGAGGGCACAGGGCGCTCGACCGTCCGGACCGCTCGAGGCAGGCACACCGGAGCGCCCCTGACTTGGCACCTCTGCGGCCGGATGTCAAGCCGTCTTCAGAAGATCGTTCGAACGCTTCTGCCCGCAACTCCTCCCATGGGTTGATCGACGCACACACCGTCGACGCTCCCAGGGGGGACACATCATGTTCAGTTCGCGACGCCGCCGCAGGCAACGCACCACCACCGGTCTCGGCCTCGCCGTCCTGTCGGCCGTCACGGTCGCCGCGCTGCTCGCGGCGGCTCCGGCCTCCGCGGCGGACGAGCCGGCCACGCCCGAGGGTCGGGGCATCGCGTTGCCCAGCGGCTACGAGTCACTCGGGGACCTGCCGTCGGTACAGGCCGAGAAGCCGCTCAACGACGCCCTCGACGCACTGCACGCGCTCTACGCCGAGAAGTACCTCGCCGGTGGAGCCGGCGCCGCGACCGCGCAGGCCGACGGCGAGCCGACGCTCGACGAGCGGATCGCCGCGGCACGCGCGGAGGTCGAGCGCGTCGCCGGGCGCCCGTACTCGGAGATCGAGCCCGAGCCCGACTTCTCCGCCGACGCGTCGACCACGTCCGACTCCGACTCCGACGCCCAGATCATGGCGGCGACGCAGAAGGCGCTGCCCGTGCGCCACTCCACCCAGCGGACCTCCTACTACTGCGGGCCCGCGTCCGTCGCGATGGCGATCCGCGCGTCGTGCAGCGCCTGCGAGCGGAGCCGCTACAACTCCTCCGACACCATCTCCCAGACGACGCTGGCAGCGTCCCGCTACCTCGCGACCACCACCAGCGGCACGAACATGTCGCGCATCCCGCTCACGCTCAAGAGGTGGGCCGGCTTCGCGTCCCGCCTCGTCTCGAGCCCGTCAGCGGCGTCCATCAAGAGCGGTGTCGTCAACTCGATCGGCGTCTACAACCGTGCCGTCGTGTACGGGACGCGCGAGCTGGCCGGGGCGGGCAACCCGCACTACAACTACCACTACACGACCTTCACGATCGACCACCTGATCATGGGCTACGGCTACTCCGGCTCGGGCTCGAGGCTCGCCTACGCGGACCCGGTCGCGGGCCGGTGGACGAACACGGGCCAGTCGAAGGCTCCGCAGAAGACCAACGCGATGCGGAACACCAGCATGCGCATCTTCACCCAGCCGTGGGGCGTCGTCCTGTGACGTCAGCGCGCAAGACCGCCGCCATCGCCTCGGCGATGGTGGCGGTCGTACTCGGCACGACGTCCTGCACGACGACGAAGGAGCCCGAGCCGCAGCGTCAGTTCGCGCTCTCTCCCGCGCCGCCGTCGTTCACGGAGGGCGACGACTACACCGTGGAGTCACGCATCCCGACGGTCCTGGACGGACAGCAGGTTGTCTACTTCGACCGCACCGATGGTCGGCTGATCATGTCCCTCTCGGGAACCTCCAAGTCGGGTCAGCCCTCCGAGGACGACCCTCGCGGAGGTGCACTGATATCCGTCGACCCGAAGACCAACGAGGTCACAGAGCTTGCCCGTCACGGGAAGCCGGGGGCCCCGCGCTACATCGTCGACGTCGCCGTTGCCGGCAAGACCGTGGTCTGGGTCGAGACCACGCAGGGAAACTATGACGCGATGCCGTGGCGGTTGTACGCGCTGAATCTCGAGACGGGAGTGGAGAAGGAGCTCGCGTCCTACCAGCAGCTCGGCATCAAGGACCCGCCCTGGCCGTCACCCGACGCCATCCGGCCGCAGGTCGTGGGCGACGACGTCTACGTCGTCGCGGTCGATCGTGTGGACGACCAGCAGAACGTCGTCCAGACCTCCGCCTACCGCGTGCCTTTGACCGGCGGCAAGCTCGAGAAGGTCGTGCCCAAGGCAACCGGCGCCTGGGCGGCGGGCCGCGAGCTCGACGTCCTCGTCGACAGCACGCTCACACGCTGGGACCCGGACCGTGGATCTTCCGGAGAGGCCACGGGCGCAGGGTTGCCGGCGGATTGCGGCGCCTTCGCTGCGAAGGGTGTCCGCGTCGCCTGCACGACAGCCGATGGCCGCCGCCGTCTGACGGTCGAGTCGACCGAGCACGGTCGCTTTACCGTCGACCTCGGCAGGAACACGGTCGGCTACCTCAACGGCACCAGCGACTGGGTCAGCTTCTCCACAGGCGACCGCGCCTTCGTCCTCGACCTGCGACGCGGGAAGCTGTTCTCCCTCCCCGGCAGCAACGACACCGGCACGAGTCGTCTCAGCGGACGCAGCTTCATCTACGTCAAGCAGACGTCCAGTCCCGACGCGATGCGGCTGGTGACGCTCGCGGACAAGGACCGGTGAGCACGATCCACGTGCCCGAGGTTTCTCGGATTCTGACAACTCCCATACGCGCCCCGCGGTTCCAGTGCTGCAAGGGTGCGCTGACGGGGTTTCAATTGGGGCGCATCGCTTGTTCGTTAGGGCGGTGAGTGGAAGCGGCGCGGTGGCCGGAACCTCTGTGGCGGCCGGGGGTCGCCGCCTGACTGACCGACCGTTTGGCAGAGCAGCGTTTGGTGCTTGATGAAAGACCGCCGCGCACCAGCCATCGCGACTCAGGCGGTGCGTGCCTACTTGGGATCGGGATGCCGTAGTCCCGCGACTGGCTCAACGACTACGTTGGTGATGTGAGCGAGTACGAAGTCTTTCTAAGTTGCGCGCACTTGATGACGACGACGGATGGATCGAAGGATTCCGCAACGACCTTTCGAAGGCCATTAATAGGTTGGCTGGCGAGCCTCCTAGGATCTTCTTCGACCGGACCGAGCTCATGACCTCCGACCTCTGGGAGTCGCGGATCGCGACAGCTCTGGAACGCAGCCAGCTGGCGGTTGCGATCTTGTCTCCTTCATATTCTCGGTCCGAGTGGTGCAGGCGCGAGTGGGCATCCTTCGCCGGCCGCGAAGGCGAGTTGCGTGCCAACCGAACCTTCGCCGAAGACCGCGGGTTGATCTTTCCGATTTTATTCTCTCCTCTCGGCCGTGGACGGTACGCGGATGGCGATGAGGAGTTCGTTAAGGCGGTAGGAAAGCGGCAGATGGTGGATGCCACATCCCTAGTCGAGGGTGCGCCCGTGCGCCCGGCGCAAGTCCGCGGGTTGGCGGAACAGGTGCTCGACACTGTCGACGAGCCTCGAGCCGCTACGCGCGACGCGAAGTCGGAAAAGAAGTCAACCTCACCTGATGTCACCATCCGGGACTCCGGTTCGGGTCTCGAATGGACGGGTTCTTTCAGTCCAAGCGAACTCAGTTACGAAGCTGCGCTCATGTAGGTCGAGTCGCTCGACTTCGCGGGTCATCGAGACTGGCGCCTCCCGACGCGGGAGGAGCTGGAAGGGTTGATCGATCCCGCCCTCCGGGACGACCAGGCAGACGACCCATTCCCCTTCCGCGAGCGTCTGGTTCCGGGCTCGACGTGTCGCAGCCGTTCGTCGACGCGATGCTGTCGGGTGGGAACTGGCTGCATGTGGCGATCTGGACGGGATCGCGCGCGGGTTCAGCCCGGTGAACGTGCGCCACTTCGTGGCGCGGGCTTATATCTGGAGGACTTTATCGAGCGCGGCGCACCTGTTGCGCGTATCACGAGGGCGAGCTTGGTGACGGGGCTGAACGTGGTCGTCTTCGGCGGGGCGCAGTCTGTGAAGCCGGCGAGCGACGCACTATGCGATTACTCGACGCAGCCTGTTGAGTAGTAATATCCGTCCTTGACCCTTCTTCCCGGTAGGCTCTGCGTGTGCCGCAGCTCCTCATCGACGTTCTTGGACTCGATGAGCGATGGGCTCGTGAGGACTCGTGGCAATTGGTGACAGCAGTCGTGACGGTCGGCGGTTTCTACCTTGCCTGGAGGCAGCTGAGTCGAACCGCCACCGCGCAAGAACAGTCAAATCTTCTGCTGACTAAAGTGCAGAGGCGCCTAGTCATCAATGATCTACTTCTTCTTTTGCCGAGGATTCAGGAAGTTGAGGACGATGTCCACCACAAGTTCGCTGGCAATGACCGTCCTCGTCTCGCTTCTTCGCTCGTTGGCTATGCGCAACTGTGCACTGAGGTCGCGGTAGCGGTGTCGCAGAGCGATCCTGACGAGGAGCAGGACTTCGTTGAGATGCTTGAGAACGTCTCGTTGTTGGCGAAGCGCGCCAAGGGTGAACTTTTGACCGACCCGGGCAGGGACCAAGTTGTCATCATGAAGCGGATTTTGAAGCTCATGCCGACAGTCTCCACTCGATCGCACACGCTCATAGCAAGATTGAAGAGAGAATCCGGAGACGAATGATGCTTACGGAAGAGGAAGCGGGCGAGATCTTCGCCAAGCTCTTGACGCGCACTGTCGAAAGGTCCGTCCGCTGGACTCAGTTTATGGACTCGTCATACGAATTCGACTACCGAACTTCGAGGTTTGGGTTCTTCGTCAGGTCTCGTGATGCCGATGACCAGTCCCCGTATGTTGTTGAGATTTGGGCCTATCCCGAAGGCGACGGCTCAGGCACAAAGGTCTTTGAGAAGTCCAGCCACCTAGCCCATGAAGTCGGCCCACTCATCGTGGATTTGTACGAGGCGGCGAAGCGGTCAGCGTTGAATCTGGATCATCTCAAGGACTCTATTCTCGACGATTTGGGCTGAAGGCTCGAGGGTTGCGCTCGACCTTGTACCGCGATGAAACTCGCTTGCCCGGAGTCATTGCAAATGAAATGCAGTGGTATGAGTTTCTCGCGAAAGTTGCCCGTGGCTGCTCGGTTCAGCCGCGTACACAACCTTCAAGTCTCGCTCATTGACGCACGTCTCTCGGCCCGCGGTCGTCCCGGTTCACGCGACGGCGGAGCTCACTCCGTCGCCCAAGATCCAGATGCGGGACTCACGGCCGTCTCGACGTCGGCAGCAGGATCCCGAGAACTGCCGCTGCTCTGCGTAGCGCGACCATCGGAGATCCGACGTAGCGCACGAGCTAACGATGACGTACTCGCCACCCATGAGAGTGACGAAACGGCTCGGTGGCTTCCGCTCCTTCGTCATGGTCGTAACAATTCACGAACCTTCTCGGCTGCGGCGAGTGACAGCGCCCTGATCGCGCTGTGTCCAGCCGCTTTACGGCTACCGTCGAATAGTGACTACTGCATGTCCCTCGACTGCGGCCGTGCGTTCGCTCGTTCATCCCGTCGTCGAGCACGCTCGATCCAGTGCGACGGAGCCGCTCCTGACACAAGCGGGCAAAGTGACATACTTGGACGATTTCGTGACGATGATGCGCTTGCGCGTCGAAAGCGACGCTGCTCTGCAAGGAGTGCGCAGTCTCGTTCCGGGCGGCCGTCACGGGGACGACATCGATGGAAGTGTCGCCGGCGGCGTGCTCCTGTGGCTTGACGCTCGCGAATTTATCGACGTCTTGGAGTATTGGTGGGTGACCCATGAGCAACCGACCGAACTGCCCGATGTCGGGCAGGTCCGCTAGCACGTTCGGCGCGCTTTCAAGCCTCGCGGTTTCGTACTGATCTCCTCGACCGTCAGGTAGCCAAGAACGACTGCAACGGAACAAGATCGGCGACGTCCGCCACTATCTCACCGACCTGCGAACCGCCGCGAAGGTCATGAGTGGCGAGACGGTGAAACCGATGCTCGACGAAACCCGTCCGTCCACCGCCGACCGCAGCTGCGACGACGCCTCCGCCGTCACCCGCGTGCGGGCGGGCCAGCCGGGCGGGGTGAGGGGAAGGGCGACGACGCGCTCCAGACGCACCGTGACCGTCCCGTCCACGACGCCCACCCGCACGGAGGACACCTCCTCCCCGGCCAGATAGTCACCGACCAGCGCCCGCGCCGACGCCGCGTCGAGCTCGACGCGCTGGTCGGCGTAGAAGGCGGCCTCGTCGAGACCGTCGGCCGCGGCCAGCGCCGCACCGTCGGCCAGGTTCGCGACCTCCTGACGCTGCAGGTAGGCGGCCGTCGCGTTCACCACCACCGCCAGCAGCAGCGCGACCAGCACCAGGAACCCGATCGTCATCACCGTCACGCTCCCCCGCTCGTCCGCGCGCGTCATCGCCCCTCCCGGAACGACCCGTACGGCTCGACATGGGAGGAGTCGACCGCGACCCCACCCACCTCGTCCCCCAGCACCGACGGCGTCAGCGGCAACGGCTGCACCGTGCTCACCGACACCCGGACCGACGAACCCGGCTGCAGGCACGACGACGGCGCCGGCAGGCACACCACCTCCACGTCGGCACGGACCCTCTGGTCACCCAACGCCACAGCGGCCGCGCGCTGCGCCCGCAGGGTGGCCGTCACCGTGTCCGGCGCCTGCACGTACGCCCGCGCCGCCGCCTTGCTCGCCGACGACACCGCGTACGCGGCCCGCTGCGCGTCGAACACCGCAATCATCACGTACACGAACGGCACCAGCAGCAGGATCGTCAGCCACACCAGCTCCACCGGCGCCGACCCCCGCTCGTCCCTCACGGCTCCACCTGCACCAACGCCCGCCCGCGCACGTCGAGCGGCACCCCCGGACCCAGGACACCCAACGCCGGCACCCTCGCGCGCACCCGCACGACGACCGCAGGCGCACCGTCGACCGACGTCCGCGTCGCGCTCACCGACCGAGCGAACCGGTCCGACAGCGAGTCGGTGATCATCCGCCGCGCCCGCACCTCCGCGTCCTCGGGCGTCGCCCCCAGCGGCGCACCCGCCCGAGCCCCGTCCGACGCCGCCGCGGTCAGCGTGTTGCGCACGTGCAGCACCAGCCCCAGCTGCACGATCCCCAGCACCAGCGGCACCAGCAGAACCATGACGAGCACGAAGTCGACCACCGCCGAGCCGCGCTCCCGGCGCATCAGCGCACCGAGCTCAACGCGTCGCGCAGCATGGCCGTCAGCTCCGGGCCGGCGACCGCCGTCAGCACCGCGACGAGCCCGGCGGACATGACCGTGATCATCACCCAGCCCGGCACGTCACCCCGTTCGTCGTGCGGAGGCTCCAGCAGACGCGACCTCAGCCGCAGGGTCAAGGACGACATGACACCACTCCTTCAGCTCGACAGACGCAGACCGACGAGGCCCGGGTAGAACGCGAAGACGACCGTGACGGGCAGGACGAGGAAGACGACGGGGATCATCATGAGGATCTCCTTGCGGCCACCGGACTCCATCAGCTCGCGGCGGGCGGACTCCCGCACGTCGGCGGCCTGCGCGTGCAGCACGTCGACAAGCGGGGTGCCACGGTCGACGGCCACCGCGAGACCCTCGGCGAAGCGCGCGATGCTCGGGACCCCGGTGCGCGCCGCCAACGCGTCGAACGCGGCCGGCACGGTGTGGCCGGTGCGTACGTCGGCGAGCACCCGGCCGAGCTCGTCGGCGAGCGATCCCCGCAGCACGCGCAGAACGCGGTCGAGCCCGGCGACGGGGCTCTCCCCCGCGGCGACCGCCAGCGCGAGCAGGTCGGCGACGGCGGGGAACTCCTCCGCGAGCCGCTCCTCACGTCGGGCCACCTGCGAGGTCAGGAACGAGTCACGGCCCAGCACCCCACCCACGAGGCCGACTCCACACAGCACCAGCAGCACCGTCGGCGAACCACCCGACGTGCTCCACACCAGCACCGCCAGGGCCGCGGCCACCGCGAAGCCCGCCGCGCCCCACGCCAGCTGCTGGACGCGAAAGGCGTCGACGCCGTACGGCGAGCCGAGCCGCACCAGCCGCCGCTCGACGCTCGACGTCCCGCCCGTCAGGCGCCCGACGAGCTCCGCCGCGCCACGCAGCCACGGGCCGTAGACCGCGCCGACCGTGCTCGACGCCCGCGTCCGGGCGGGCAGGAGGTCGCTGAGGTACGGGTCGACGCGCATCGCCGGCGTCGGACGCCGGACCTGCCACCAGGCGACGACGACCAGCAGCAGCCCGACCGCCGCCGCGGCTCCCGCTGCCGCTCCGAGGAGAGTGGCCGTCATGCCAGCACCCGCCGTTCCTCCGGCAGCCGACCGAGCCACAGCATGAGCCGGTAGGCCACGACGCACACCACCGCGCCGCCCACCAGGACGACCGCGCCCGTGCCCGTCGCGTACCGCGCGACCACCTTCGGCTGCAGGCTCATCGCGGCCAGCACCACCCACGGGGCGGCGACGGCCAGGCGGGCTGCGTTGACCGTCCACGACTGGCGCGCCTCCAGCTCGCCCCGCGTCCGGCCCTCCTCGCGCAGGAAGCCTGACAACGCGCGCAGCATGCGGCCGAGGTCGCCGCCGCCGACGTCGCGAGCGATCCGCAACGCCTCCACGACGCGGTCGCCGGTGGGATCGGCCAGACGCTGCTTCAACCGGTCGAGCGCGATGTCGAAGCGCCCCGTCGACTGGTAGTCGCGGCCGAACCGCGCGAACGGCTCGCGCAGACCCTCCGGCCCCCGCTCCCCCAGCTGCACGACCGCCTCGGGCAGCGAGAGCCCCGCCCGCACGGCCGACGCGAGGTTGTCGACGGCGTCGGGCCACAGGTCGGCGTGCTCGCGTGCCCGACGTCGGGCGCGTCCCCGCAACGTCGCCACGGGCAGCAGCGCCGCGAGCGTCCCGAGGACGAGACCGATCACCAACACACCCGACACCGCAGTCATCACCAGACCGGCGACGACGAACGACCCGACGCACAAGGCGAGCAGCGCGCCGGGCTCCACGTCGGACAGCCCGGCGCGGTCGAGCAGCTCGCGCACCCGACGGCGGCCCGACGTCCTACGTTGCGGCAGCGGAGCGAGCGCCCACCACACCAGCAGTGCGACGCCGACCCCGGCGCACAACCCAGTCAGCGTGGCCATGGCGCGTCTCCGTCGGCGGCGAGCACGGCGTCGAGGTCGATGCCGACGCGTGCGAAGGCCTCGGTCCGCGAGGGTCGCCCGTGACCACGACGCAGCACGCCCCCGTCGCGCACGAACACCGTCTCGGACTCGATGTGGCCGTTCTCGACCCGTCCGCTGACCGCTGTGACCTCCTGGACGGCGCGGCGGCCGTCGGCGCCGAGCGCGGTGTGGACGACGAGGTCGATCGACGTCGCGACCGTCGGCACGACGAAGTCGCTGGTGATGTTCGCGCCGGCGAGCAGCGGCAGCGTGCACAGCTTCGTGAGCGCCTGCCGCGCGGAGCTGGCGTGGACGCTGGCCATGCCCGGCAGGCCCGCGTTCAGGGCGAGCAGCATGTCGAGCGCCTCGGCCGAGCGCACCTCGCCCACGACCACGCGGCTCGGCCGCATGCGCAGCGCCTCCTTCACCAGCATCCGCAGCGTCACCTCGCCGGTGCCCTCCAGTCCGGCCTGGCGGCACTGCAGGGCCACCCAGTCGGGGTGGCGGCCGCACTGCAGCTCGAACACCTCCTCCACGGTGATCAGCCTCTGCGACCCGGGGATCGCCGCGGCCAGGCAGTTCAGCAGGGTCGTCTTCCCCGCCTGCGTGCCGCCGGAGACCACCACGTTCAGCCCCGCCACGACGCTCGCCCTCAGGAACCGCGCGACGGCGGCGTCGATCGTGCCGAGCTCGACGAGATCCTCCAACGAGTGCGCCCGCGCCACGAACTTGCGCACGTTGACCGCGCTGAACCCGCGCGCGATCCCGTCGAGCACCACGTGCAACCGGTGCCCGCCCGGCAGCATCGCGTCGACGAACGGCTGCGACACGTCGAGCCGGCGCCCCGACGTCGACAACATCCGCTCCACCAGCTCCCGCACCTGCGTGGCCGTCAGGATCACCGACGTCAGCTCGTGCCGCCCCTCCCGCGCGACGAACACCCGGTCGGGCTCGTTGATCCACAGCTCCTCCAATGAACGTTCAATCCACGAGAGCAGCACGAACCACTCCGGCCCATTCCTCGGAACAGCCACACCGAGGAGCAACCGTGAGCATCGAACTTCCCGAGGCGTCCCGTCTCGTCGACTTCTACGTACGACTGTCCAACGCCGACGAGGGCGCCGACTCCCTCGAACGCCAAGAAGCAGACCTCCGCCAGTGGGCAGACCGCGAGGGCCTGTCCGTGCGCACCGTCTGGAGCGACTACGGCCGTTCCGGCTACCGCGAAAACGTCGAGCGCGAAGCCTTCAAGAGGGCGACCGCTGCCGTCATCGCTGGCGAAGTGGGCACGCTCGCGGTCTGGAAACTCGATCGCCTTTCGCGCCGCGGCGCCGGGGAGATCGGTCTCGTTCTCGACGATGTCGAGCGCGCTAAAGGCCGCATCGTCTTTCTCCGCGACGGCCTGGACACCTCGACGGGCGCCTCCCGAATTCCTATCGCAGTCCTCTCAGAGATTGCGCGCGCGGAGTCGGCGAACACGTCGGTCCGGGTCAGGTCCCGGAAGGCGAGTGATCGAAAGGCCGGGCGCTACCTGGGCGGGGCGGCCCCGTTCGGGTACGTGGTGGACGCAGACAGGCGCCTCCGTCCGCACGAGACTGAGTTCGCCCTCATGCGAGAGTTGGTCGACCGTGTTCTGGGCGGCGCGTCGCTCCTCGACGTCGCCCGCGACTGGAACGCTCGCGGTGTGCCAACGCGTCGCCTCGCGACCTGGCAGAAGCGCCGCGACGAGGGCCGGCTGAGCGCCCGCCAGAGGGCGGCAGGTCCCCCGTGCTGGCGGCCGAGCACCCTGTCCAGCGCCCTCCGCTCCCCGACGCTCTCCGGGCTCATGACAGAAATGGTGACCGTCACGGTCGCCGATCCCGACAAGGGCCCGCGCGCCGTGAAACAAGTCCGCGCCTACCGCGATCCCGTCTCAGGCGAGCACGTCCCGATCATGGCAGACGGATTCGATCCCGTAGCCAGCCCAGCGCAGCACGCACGACTCCTCGAAGTCCTGGACGGACGACTGCGGGCCTACGGCCGCGGTCGCTTCCCCGCGCGGTCGTCGCGGAGCCTCCTCGGGACGCTCGCCCTGTGCGCGTCGTGCGGTCGCACCCTAACGACGTTCGGAGAGTCGTATCGCTGCAAACGCTCGTTCGCGGACGGCCTCACCTGCCCGGCACCCGTGAGCGTTCAAGTCTCTGTGCTCGACGACGCCGTGCGTCGCGCTTGGGCTCGGCGCCTCGCCGCCCTGGACCCGGAATCCCCACTTCTCGACCGCGTCGGCGACCGTTGGCTCCAGAAGTTCGACCCCGCGCCCATCGCCGAGCGTGCGGAGATCGAACAGCGCATCGCTGACTCAGCCGCTCGACTCTCGACGGCCGACGACGACCACTACCTGCACGGCACTCTGGACGCGACGCGGCACGGCCGGATCGCGGGCACCCTCACGCGGACGCTGGCAGCGCTACGCACACAACTTGCCGCACTGCCTCGACCTGAGGCGAATCTCGGGGCGCTGCTGGACCCCGAGTTGTCCCTCCCCGCGATCGAGACGGCTCCAGTACAGGAGGCCCGTGATCTCCTCGGCCTTGTGCTGGCAGCCGTACGAGTGTCGAAGGCGCCACGGGCGGGTGCTCGATTTGTCGCTATGGAACGGCTGGAGTTCGAATGGATCGCATGACTCACTCCCCCGACATCGTCGGCCGCTTCCGCTCTGGCTACCAGGCCAACGACCGCCCGGTCGCCCTCCAGAACTGGCGCATCACCTCGGGTGACCCCGAGGTCGCCGACAAGGTCGCTGACCAGTTCGGCGCGCCCAGTCTCGCCGCCGTCGAGGTTCTCATCGAAGGCGTGTCAGAGGCCAACGAGATCACCCTTCGGCTTGCCGAAGAGCCCGCACTCGGCGTGTTTGCCTGGCGCCCACCCTCGGGGCTCGCCGACGAGGCCGCGCGGCTCGCCCGTATGCGCAGGGGCCGGCCGGCGCGCCTCAGCCTGGAACCGGCGTCGTACGTCGCTGCCAACGGCCCACGTGCCGGTCAAACGATCAGGTACACGCGCCCGTCACTTTCCGCCGACGAGGACTAGCGCCGCCGCGTGTAAACGCCCGGCGGCCGAGCGCCGGGGCGGGTCCCGGTGACGAAAGTGACAGAACTCCGTCACTTCTCTATTCCTACTCAAGATTTCGATTCTTGAAGGCAGATAAGAGAAGTGACGGCTGATCGTCACTTTCGTCACCGGCCGTGCCGGAAGGTGCGTGCACCCTGCTCCGACGGGCGAAACCTGTGGTCACGGGCGGGCCCATTACAACTACGGATCGAAGCGAGTCCGTACCCCCTGCGAAGGAGAACTGCCGTGCCCTGCCCTGTGTGCTCCTCACCTGTCCCGACCCCGCGCCGCGGACCCGCTCGGCGGTTCTGCTCTGAGAAGTGCCGCGGGGAGGCACGCCGAGGCGCGTACCGCGCCGAAGTCCTCGCCGCCGCGCAGACCGTAGAGGCGCTCACCTCCCGGTTGCGAGCGCTCGAAGCCGAGCGCGCCGCCGAGCGCGCCGCCGCCGTCGAGGAGATGACACGCGTCACGGGCTACTTCCAAGCGCTGGTCGCCGCGCTGGCTGCGCGACAGGCCGCCGCATGAGCGCCCGCGCCGCCGCCGAGCGCGCAGCCCGCGCAGCCCGCCGCGCGCAGGAGGAGGCGTCCGCCGAGGCCGTCGTCTCGGCGTGGCTTCGTCGGGGGCTCCTGACTTCAGGGCGCCACCTCGCCGCGCATCTCTACGGCGCCGCCCGCCGCTCGATCCAGGCGGCGCAGGCTGCCGAGAAGAATCTCCCGGACGGCCGCCCCTACCTCGTGCCGGGGCCTCGCATCTTCTACTCCGTCGCCGACGACCTACTCGGCGCGAGCACACGGTCGAACGCCGGCCGCGTCTACACCATCGAACCGAAGGCACTCTCCGTGAACAACTCCCCCACGATGGGCGACGCGATCGACCGTCTCCGCGCCGTCCGCGTCGCCGCTGAAGCCGCGATCGCTTCCAACAGCGGAACTCTGACTGCCGTCATCGACGGTGCCCCGGTCCGACTCCTCGACGCCGCTCTGACGACGACCGGCGTCGTCGGCTGGCCCGCGGAGTGAACGTCGCCGCCCGCGTCGCCGTCTCGCTGAGCCTGCTCACGCTGCCCGCGGGCCTCTGGCTTGGCGGGAGCCCCTGGAAGTGGCTCGCTACCGCCGCGACCCTGTTCCTCGTCGCCGTCATCGCCGATAGCGGCCCGCCGCGGTCTGCGCGCCCCGAGCGCGGCGACTGCCGTCTCTAACGCCCTTGGCGTTCTCCTGACTGGCGCCTAACGCGCCCCCCATTTGTCCTCGGGTTGGTTACCCGTCGACGGGTACCGCCGCTCTGCGGCGGGCTCCTTTCCGATCAGCGTCGCCCGCTTACTCGCTCATGGTGAGCGGGCGGCGCTGTGGACCTCGTTCTCGCCCTCGTGCGCCCTGCGTCTGGGGCTTTCTTGCGTGCTCCCGCGGCCCCGTACACGCCGCGCCAGCGAGCCGCCACCGCCTGCTTCCGGCGCCCGCACGGGCTACGCCACGGGCGGGAATCCGAGCGCGCCCCTAGCGCCCGGTTTGCGCCCCCAGTCGGGCGCCTCCTCCGAGCCGCACGGCTCCCCCTCCGCTCGCCGCCGCACGGCAACCGCGGGCACTGCCCCCTCCCCTCTTCTTGCTCGAAGGAGCACCGCATGACCAACACCACCTCTACGTCTGCCGCGGCGTGGCGCCCGGATCAGACCGCGTACTTTGACCTGGACAGGATGCCCGACCTGCTCCTCCCGCAGGTCGCCACGGTCGCTGGGAGCGTCGAGGGCGACGCCGTCGCCGTCCGCGTCCCGTATGTTGAGACGGACGGAATCTCCAGCGTCGTTGCTGAGGGCGCGCCCATCACTGAATCCGACCCTGAGTTCGCCGAGGTCGTAGTGATGACTCGCAAGATTGCGACGCTGAGTGTCGTCTCGCTGGAGCAGTACCGACAGCCCGAGGCGCGACACCTCATCCTGGAGTCCCTTCAGCGCTCCGTGACCCGCGAGGCGAACAAGGAGTTCATCTCCGCTGTCGGCGCCCTCTCCGCCGACTTCATTTCGGGCGGGACACTCGGCGAGAACTTGGACAGCATCTCCGACGCCGTCGCCGAGATCGAGGCCAACGACGGCCGCGCCTCGCACATCGTCATGCCCGCGAGCGCCTGGCAGACCCTCGCGAAGGTCAAGCAGGCCACCGGCTCCAACATGCCTCTTCTCGGAGTCGGCACGAACAGCACCGAAGGGTCTCGCCGCTCGATCTTCGACCTCCCGGTCATCCTGTCGGCGACCGCCCCGGCCGTGTACGTACTGAGCAAGGGCGACCTCCTCGCGGCGACCGGGCAGATCGCCGTGTCGATCTCCGAGCATGCTGCGTTCAACCGCGACGCCGTGTCCATGCGCTCAACCCTGCGCTTCGGGATCGCGCCTTCGCGCCCTGAGCGGCACGCCGTCATCGCCCTCAGCTGACCCCGAGCGGGGAGCCTGGCAGGCCGCCAGGCTCCCCGCTCTCTCTGTTTCGGGAGGTCCTCGTGCCTGACGCCGCTCCCCTGTGGTCCCACCCCGCCGACGTCCGCGCCCGGTGGGTGGGCCCCGCCCCACTGACCGCCGACGACGCGCAGATCGCGACGCTTCTCGGCGACGCGGAGGACACCGTCCTTCGCGAGTTCCCCGACATGGCGAAGCGCGTCGCGCGTGCCGACGGGACCGACACGAGCGAGGGCCTCGCGACGCCGAAGCGGCGCGTCGTGAAGGTGCTCTCCCGCATGGTGATCCGCCACCTCCGCAACCCGGAGGGCCGCCGCCAGACGCAGGAGAGCGCGGGCCCATTCCAGCGCTCGACGACCTACTCCGGCGACGAGCCGGGCGAGATGTACCTGACCGACGTCGACATCGCCGAACTCGGCGGTCACCCTGCCGCAGGCGGTGCGTTCACGATCGACACGATGCCTGCCCACTCGACGCGCGCGCTTCACCCGTCTATCGAGCCCCGCCTATGGGGCGGGGAGAGCGCCGAGGGGTGACCTAGGGGGCCCTCCCCCTCCCCCGCCCCTGCTGCCTCACTCTCGGCATTGCGTCATTTCACACACGGGTCTCCCGTTCCACATCATTTCCAGCGAAACCCCGCGAATCCCCTGGGATTCCGGGGTTTTTTCATGCCCTAGGAGCACCGCTCATGACCCCAACCCGCGCAGAGCAGAGGTACGCCGCCCGCATCCGTCGCGCGCTCCCCTCACCACCTGTCTATCTGCGGGCGCTTCCCGACTCCAACCTGACGGCCGGGCCGCACACCGCCCGCCGCGTTCGCGCATGGTGCGCCCGTGAGGGTGTCGAGGTCCCGACTCTCCTTGACGTCGCCGCCGAGCGGGCGCGTCGGTCCATCCGCGCCTCGACGGAGCCGTGCCCGTGAACGCGACCGGGATCGACCTCGGTGCCGCGTACCTCGCGATCCTCCCCGACACGAGCAAGATCGCGCCTGGGATTAAGGCGGCTCTCGGCGTGGCGGAGAAGGGCGCCGCGGACTCGGGCCGTCGGGTCGGCCGCGACTTCTCCGGTGCCGCCGCGGCGGCGGTCAAGCGAGCCGCGCCTGTCCTCGCCGCCGGCCTCGTCGTCAAGGGCGGTCTGAACCGCCTCCTTCAGATCGACGACGCCCGCGCGAAGTTGCGCGGAATGAAGATGGACGCCGAGGAGATCGGCAAGGTCCAGGACTCCGTCTCCGCGGCCGTCGACGGGACCGCTTTCAGCCTGGCCGACGGCATGAACGCCGCGACCACGGCCCTCGCGTCCGGCGTGAAGCCCGGCGCCGAACTCGAGAAGTACCTCCGCCTGATCGGAGACGTTGCCACGCAGGGCGGCGCGACCTTTCAGGAAATGGGCTCGATCATCAATCAGGTCACCGCCCGCGGCAAGGTCGGGCAGGAGAACCTCAACCGCCTTACCGAGCGCGGCATCGGCATTCAGACGATGCTCGCCGACTCGCTCGGGGTCTCCGGTGACCAACTGTCCGAGAAGTTGCGCAAGGGCTACGTCTCCGCGAAGGACTTCCAGAAGGCGCTAGAGCAGAACTTCGCGGGCTCCGCGAAGAAGGCCGGCGACACCGTCCGCGGCTCCTTCGCGAACATGCGCACGAGCATGTCGCGGCTCGGCGCGACGATCCTGGAGCCCGCCTTCAAGCAGGCACCGGCCCTGTTCCAGGGCATCACCGTCGCCGTGAAGGAACTCGCCGCCGAGGGTGGCGTCGCTACCCGCATCGGCGAGGCCCTCGGGAAGGCGCTCGCGACGACCGTCTCGGTCCTCGGCGACGCCCTGAAGGTCGCAGGCAAGGTCCTGAGCATCGCGAAGGAGAACAAGGAAGTCCTCGCGGTCCTCGTGGGCGGCTACGTCGCCTATCGCGCTGCCGTGAAGGCTGCCGTCATCGTCGAGGGCGCGCTCGCCCTCTGGCGCGGACGGCAACTCGTCCTCATGTACGCCGTGACGGCCGCACAGCGCCGGATGAACACGGCCATGAAGGCGAACGTCATCGGCATCGTCGTGACGGCTCTGACCCTCCTCGTCGCCGGCTTCGTCTACGCGTACAAGCACAGTGAGACCTTCCGCTCGGTCGTCGACCGCGTGTGGTCGTCGGTCAAGAGCGCGTTCGCCTCCGCGTGGCAGGCGATCCGGCCCGTCGTGACCGAGATCGGCCAGTGGCTCGCCCGCGCGCTGCCTGTCGCGTTCGGCGTCCTGCGCCGTGTGGCGGCCGTGCACCTGAAGATCATCGGGACGTACTTCCGCACGGTGTGGGCGCTCGTAAAGCCGATCCTCCGCCTCCTGGCGTGGACGATCCGCAACCTCGTCGCCCCCGCGATCCGCTTCCTCTGGACGAACGTCGTCAAGCCCGTGTTCGGGTGGATCGTCGCGCGGATCAAGAGCGCGTGGACGTCGATCCGACCTGCCTTCTCCGCGATCGGCCGTGGTGCCAGCAACCTCGCCGACGCCTTCACCTCCGTGCGTCAGCGCGTTGCGTCTTCCTGGTCGAAGATCGTCGACGCCGTCCGGAAGCCACTCGACAAGGCGAAGGGAATCATCAACGGGTTTCTGGACCTGATCAACAAGATTCCGGGAGTCAACGTCCCGCTTCTCGGCGCTGCCAAGGTGGCGACCGAGACGGGCTCTGACAAGGCGCGTGCGGCGCGCGGTGCAATCCACCGTGCCCGCGGCGGCGCCGTCTTCGGGCCGGGGACATCGATCAGTGACTCCATCCCCGCGTGGCTCTCCGCTGGAGAGCACGTCCTCGACGCCGCCGACGTGCGCAACATGGGCGGACACGGGGCGATCTACGCCATGCGCGAGGCAGCAGCCCGCGGTGTGCTGCCGGCGTTCGCGCGAGGTGGCGCAGTGGCACCGGGAACTGGACGGCAGCACTCCAAGATGCAGTATCCGTGGGCGACGTGGGCTGGCGACTTCCCGAACCCGATCGGCACGCCGGTCAAGGCGTGGAAGGCCGGCACCGTGGCTCTCGTCAAGAGCCTGACGACGTCCTACGGCAAGCACATTCGCCTCAACCACACCGACGGCACGAGCAGCCTCTACGCTCACCTCTCCTCCTTCGCCGTGAAGGTGGGCGAGGCCGTGCGCCAGGGCCAAATCATCGGCCGCGTCGGGTCGACCGGCAACAGCACCGGCCCTCACCTCCACGCGGAGTTCATGGGCGGCCACTACAAGGGCGGTTCGGGCGGCTCGGTGTGGGACACGCTGAAGGGCGCTAGCGGAAAGATCACCGGCTGGATCAAGTCGAAGTTGCTCGACAAGGCCAACATCGGCGGCCTCCTCGGCAACGTCTCGGGCCTGTTCGGCGAGATCGGCAACGGCGTGAAGAAGAAGGTCCTCGGCGGCCTGTTCGACTCCGGCGGCGTCGCCTCCGGGCTCGGCTTCATGGCGAAGGGCACCGTCCAGCCTGAGCGCGTGCTGTCACCGCGCCAGACACGCGCCTTCGAGGCAGCGCTCGCCCGCGACTTCCAGCCCGGCGAGGGCGGATCGGGCGGCGTGTCCGTCACGGTCGCCGACTTCGAGATCACCGATTGGGAGGCCGGCATGGCTCGCATCTCGCTTCTCGTCGAGGACGCGATCGACAACTACGACGCCCACCAGGGCCAGGTAGCCCGCGCTGCCTAAACCGAAAGCCCCGTCCCTAGCGCTATGCGCCGGGGGCGGGGCTTTTCGTCGTTTAGGTGCGCGCGCGGCGACTAGCCGCCGCTCAGGCGAGCGCAGAGAAACGCGCGAGGAGGCCGTCGACCGCTTCGTCGACGAGATCGGCAAACGCGCAGTCGTCCAGGAGGCGCCCGAGCGGCGTGTCATGCAGCAGTGTCGCCGCCTCGTGAGCGAGGTCGAGGTACGCGTCGTGAGCGACGGGGCCATTCGAGGGAGCGGCGTCGCGCTCCTGTGGGAGGATCACGGTCATGGCTGGCAGCCTTCCTTGTAAGGGCTTCCGGTCTAGGTCCCGTCGGGCGTTGCCGCGCCCTGCGGGACCGTTCTGTTACGACGACCGTACACGCCAAGGGCGGCGATGTCGCCTGTTCGACGAGAGTCATTTTGCACTGCGATTCCAGTCGCGAAAGGCGACTTGCGTGACCTGTCGCCGCCCTTCGCTAGCGTGTCTCGCATGAGTACCGCAGCGTGGGCAGTCATTGGCGTCTTCGTCGGAGCCGCGTTGCAGTTCCTCGCCAACACCCTTAGCGACCGACGAGCCGATCGGAGAGCCGACGCCGACCGCGCGGAAAGCCGTCGCGCGCGCCTGGAAGCCAGACAAGAGGAACGCGCGGCCCGGTTGTTCGACTCTCGTCGGACGGCCTACGAAGCGTTCATCAGCACCGCGAGGAGCGAGAGTTCGAGGCTGTGGACCGCGGGCTCAAGGTTTCTCATCGGCGAACGCTCGACCGACTTGCATCGGCCCGTCGGCGATGAGTTGCTGGATCAGTGGGGAACGGTGGGCCTCTACGGATCACCCGCGACCGGGAGGGCCGCCGAGGAGGTGTATGCGGCACTTTTCGAGTTTGCCAATCTCTGCCGACGAGGGCCAAAGAACCTTGAAGAGGTCGCCCAGCACTACGGCCGCGTGAGCGCGTTGCTAGAGGCCTTCGCCGGGGCCGCCCGCGTAGATATGGGTGCGGCGATCCCCGCTGACGGCGGCATGAGCGCCGAGACTTCGACACAATGAAGTCATGAGCGATGATGACGGCGTCCGCTGGGTGCTCGCCAACGACGGCAAGGCGCACGCGCTGACGTGGCTATCCAAAGACAAGACGCACGGGGGCCTGGCGTGCCGAGCCGGCGTGAACAGGCCTACACCGGCGGGACCGGGTGACCGACGGTGCTCGGAGTGTCGGAGCGAGATTTCGAGCCTGGAGGCTCAGAAGCAAAGAGGCTCGTCGACCTAGCCGGGGTCGATGCATGTCAGGTGGCGCGACACGCCAGGCCGCGCCACGTGTCGTCGTCCACGTCCCATCACACGAGACGCTCGTGGTTTCGTACTAACCTCCTCGACCGTCGGGTCGTCCAGGAACGGCTGCAACGGTCCGAGCCCGGCCACGTCGGCCACGATCCCGCCGACCACCCGGTCGGGCTCTTCCAGCGACCGCACCGCACCCGTCAGCGACCGTCGCTCGTGCTCGGCCACCACCTCGTGCGCGACCTCGCGTACCGCATCCGCGTCCGTCTGCGGGTCGAGCCGCCGACGTCGCACCTGCTCGCGCACCCGCTCCGCGAGCGTCGCCTGCACCGGATCCACCACTGACCTGTCCCCCGAGAAGTCGTGTCGATGACCAGGACCATGACAAGAACGGCGCGATCTGTGAAGGGGACGCCCGCCTAAACTGTGGACAAGTGGGACGGACGGACGATCGCGACCCGCGTCAGGAGCCCCGCACCTCGGCGACGACGTCGCGGAGCAGCGTCGGGGTGACCTCGGCCGAGGCGATCCGCGCGGCCACCCGTCCGCGGGTGTCGAGCACCCACGTACCAGGGACGGCCTGGACAGGGAGCACCTGGCTGAACCGCAGGGCAAGACGACTGTCGCGGTCGACCAAGGTCGGGTACCGGACCCCGAAACGCTCGTTGAAGGCTCGCGCAGCGGCAGGCGAGTCCCGCGCGAGAAGACCGATGAAGGCCACGTCCGACGGCGCCTCATCGGACACTCTTGCGAAGACCGGGGCCTCCTTGCGACAAGGAGCGCACCACGAGCCCCACCAGTTCACGACGACGACCTTGCCGCGGTAGCTATCCAGGTCGACCGGTGCACCGTCGAGCGACTCCCCCTCGGCGCCGTGGAGCACCTCGCGCTCGCTCGGGCGGAGGATGGTCACCCCCGCGCTCGCATCCCCGCTCTCAGCGCCCGCACAGCCCGACAGGAGCAGCGCGCACGCCATCACCGCCACGACACTCGCCTTCACCTACAACCTCCAGAAGGACATCGACCCTGCTCCGGACGTTCGCTCACCGTCACAGGGACTCTGCCAGCGAAGACTGCACGGCAACACACACCGCTCGCGAGGTGGTGTGTCCGCCCCAGGAGCGGATCGTGCTTCGGACGCTGACGCCGGCGCCGCCCCGGTCGTCACGTCGTGCAATCACGGCTGGTCAAGCGTGTGATCGGTCACGTACAGTGGAAGCCGGACTGCGAAAATGACCCGTTCGGGCTAGAGCGCAGGTGATCGCGGTCCGGGAGCATGTCCTCTGGGAGTGGGGAGAAGTGGAAGACATGGTGACGACCACCCGCGTGGTGCAGCCGTCGTTCGACGACGACGCCCTCGTTCCGCACGCCTACCTGCGCAGCCTCCTCGAGGAGGCCGCCACCCTCGCCCCGCGCGAAGGCCTGGCCGACGTGCTCACGCTCGTCACCGCAGCCGTCGAGGAGTGCGCGCTCACGCCCGACGTCGCGTTCTCGCTCGGCCAGCAGCTTCGTCTCGTCATCGGCGCCCACCCCGCCGACGGCGACCTCGACGCCCACCTGCTGCTCCACGCCCTGCTCTCGGAGCTGATCGAGGTCACCAGCCTCGTCGACGGCGTCCACCTCGACGACCTCGAGCCGCTCGTGCAGCACCTCGTCTCCATCGGCGACCTCGCCGAGGCGCAGCGCACCACCCGCCTCGCCGACGCCACGCGCGCCCGCGTCCGCGCGCTCGAGAGCAGCATCGCCGCCGACCTCGGCGCCGCCTGACCCGCACGCAGCCCGCTCACAGGAACCACACAGGTTCCGCACGGACAGGCGACGGACAGGCCGTCCACACTGGACCCATGACCGCGCCCCTCACCCGCGCCGACGGCACGCCCCTGCGCGTCCTCGTCGTCGACGACGAGCCCAACATCGCCGAGCTGCTCATGATGGCCCTGCGCTACGAGGGCTGGGACGTGCGCACCGCCGCCACCGGACGCGACGCCGTGTCCACCGCCCGCGAGCACGCCCCCGACGTGATCGTCCTCGACTGGATGCTGCCCGACGTCGACGGCCTCGAGGTCCTGCGACGCGTCCGCCAGCACGACGACCGCGTCCCCGTCCTCTTCCTCACCGCGCGCGACGCCGTCGAAGACCGCGTCGCCGGGCTCACCGCCGGCGGCGACGACTACGTGACCAAGCCGTTCAGCCTCGAGGAGGTCGTCGCCCGCGTCCGCGCCCTCGTGCGACGCACCGGCGTGCTCGAGCAGCGCTCCGACCACGTCGTCACCGTCGGCGACCTCACCCTCGACGAGGACAGTCGCGACGTCACCCGCGCCGGCACCCCCATCGAGCTCACCGCGACCGAGTTCGAGCTGCTGCGCTACCTCATGCGCAACCAGCGTCGCGTGCTCAGCAAGGCGCAGATCCTCGACCGCGTGTGGAACTACGACTTCGGCGGCCAGGCCAACGTCGTCGAGCTCTACATCTCCTACCTGCGCAAGAAGATCGACGCCGGCCGCGAGCCGATGATCCACACCAAGCGCGGCGCCGGCTACGTGCTCAAGCCCGCCGAGAGCGCATGAGCCTCACCCGCCGGCTCGTCCTCACCGTCGTCGTGCTGGTGGCCACCGCGAGCCTGCTGGTCGCCGCGGCCGCGACGCTGCTCATGCGCAGCTCGCTCACCGACCGCCTCGACGCCCAGCTCGCGCAGGCCATGGACCGCGCCAGCACCGAGGCGCGCGGCAACCCGCTCGGACCCGGCGGCGGGCCGGGTGGGCCCAGCAGCCGCGTCGACGTCGTGTGCGGCGAACGTCCCCGACCACCCCTCGGGCAGGCCGCCGGCAGCCTCACCGCCGTCTACACCTCCGACTGCGCCAACGGCGTGCAGATCACGTCGAGCGGGAGCCTGCGCGGCCTCTCCACCACCGCGCTGCAGCGCCTCGGCGGCGTCGACGCCGACGAGACGCCCCGCACCATCGACCTCCCCGGCCTCGGGTCGGTGCGCGTCGCCGCCACCACCACGCCCGACGGCACCGTCGTCGTGCAGGGCCTGCCCACCGACGACGTCGACCAGACCCTCACCCAGCTGCTGTGGTGGGAGGTGCTGCTCACCGTCGTCGGCGCCGCCGTCGCCGCAGCCGTCGGGGCTGCCCTCGTGCGCCGCCAGCTGCGTCCGCTGCGCGACGTCGCCGCCACGGCGCACGAGGTCTCGGCCCTCCCCCTCGACTCCGGCGAGGTCGGCCGCACGGCCCGGGTGCCCGACGCGCTCACCGACCCCGGCACGGAGGTCGGCCAGGTCGGCGAGGCGCTCAACCGGCTGCTCGGGCACGTCGAGGGGGCGCTCGACGCACGTCACGAGAGCGAGCAGCAGGTGCGCCAGTTCCTCGCCGACGCGTCCCACGAGCTGCGCACCCCGCTCGCCACCATCCGCGGCTACGCCGAGCTCGGCCGACGCACCGGCACCGACCAGCTGGCCAAGGTCGAGGAGGAGGCCCAGCGGATGTCGACCCTCGTCGACGACATGCTGCTGCTCGCCCGCCTCGACGCCGGACGCCCGCTGGAGCGGGAGCCGGTCGACGTGAGCCGGCTCGTCGCCGAGGCCGTCGCCGACGCGCAGGTCGTCGACCGCGAGCGGCGCTGGCGGCTCGCGCTGCCCGACGTCGCCGTGGAGGTGCCCGGCGACGCGATGCGGCTGCACCAGGCCGTCACGAACCTGCTGCGCAACGCCACCCGGCACACCCCGCCCGGCACCGAGGTGACGGCACGGGTCGACGTCGACGACGCCACCGTGCGGATCGAGGTGCACGACGACGGTCCCGGCCTCTCCCCCGACCTGCTGCCCGTGGTGTTCGAGCGGTTCACGCGCGGCGACTCCTCGCGGACCCGCGCGTCCGGCGGCGCCGGCCTCGGGACGTCGCTCGTCCGGGCGATCGCCGAGGCCCACGGCGGCCGGGTCGAGGTCGAGAGCCGCCCCGGCAGCACGACGTTCCGCATCACGCTGCCTCGCTCCTGAGCCGCGCCACCACTCACAGACGACCCACAGCGCGACGAGACGAGCACCCCAGCGGGGCCGCCCAGCATCGACGTCATGCACCCGACGACGACGCTCCGCGCGGCATCACGACCCGCCGAGCCACCCCAGGCCCCGACTCAGCGCGACACCGCGCCCCGGCCCCTCGCCCGCCTCTGGCGTGGACGCCCGGAGGACCACCCCGCGGCCCGCCCCGCCCTGCTGCTCCTGCTCGCAGCGACGGCAGCGCTCTACCTGTGGGGCCTCGGCGCCTCCGGGTGGGCCAACTCGTTCTACTCCGCCGCCGCGCAGGCCGGCTCCGCGTCGTGGAAGGCGATGTTCTTCGCCTCCTCCGACGCCGCCAGCTCGATCACGGTCGACAAGACACCGATGTCGCTGTGGGTGATGGCCCTGTCGGTGCGCCTCTTCGGCCTGTCGTCGTGGAGCATCCTCGTGCCCCAGGCGCTCATGGGCGTCGCGACGGTGTGGCTGCTGCACGGGACGGTGCGCCGGACCACCGGCAACGCCTGGGCCGGTCTCGCCGCCGGTCTCGTCCTCGCCCTCACCCCGGTCGCGACGCTGATGTTCCGGTTCAACAACCCCGACGCCCTGCTGCTGCTTCTCCTCGTGGGCGCGACGGCCGCGACGCTGCGCGCCTTGGAGGACCCGGCCCGCGCGGTGCGCTGGCTCGTGCTCGCAGGCGCCCTCGTCGGGTTCGGCTTCCTGACGAAGATGCTGCAGGCCTTCCTCGTCCTGCCGGCGCTCGGCGGCGTCTACCTGCTCGCGGCCACTGTGCCGTTCTGGCGTCGCGTCGGGCACCTGCTCGTCGCGTTCGCGTCGATGGTCGTCGCGGGCGGCTGGTGGGTGCTGGCCGTCGAGCTGTGGCCCGCGTCGAGCCGACCGTGGATCGGCGGCTCGCAGAACAACTCGATCCTCGAGCTGACGCTCGGCTACAACGGCCTCGGACGGCTCAACGGCAACGAGGTCGGCTCCGTCGGCGGTGGCGGTGGCGGCGCCGGCGGTGGCATGTGGGGCCAGACCGGCCTCACGCGGCTGTTCGACGCCGAGATCGGTGGTCAGATCGCCTGGCTGCTCCCTGCGGCCCTGCTCCTGCTCCGCACCGAGCTGGTGGCGGTCGTCGGCGCCGCGGTCGTGCTCCTCGCGACCACGGCCATGGCGGTCGTCCTGCTGCGCCGTGCCGACGGGTTCCTGCCATGGCTCGCGCCCACCGTCGCGGTCGCCGGCGTGCTCGTCACCGGCGCCCTCCTCGCGCTGCCGGTCGTCCGGCGTCGGCTCCCCTACCGCGCCGCACGACGCCTCGGTCTCGGCCTGGCGGGCGCCGCCGTTGTGACCATGCTCGCCGGACCTGCCGTCTACGCGGTCGACACCGCCGCCTCGCCGCACACCGGCTCGATCCCGACCGCCGGCCCCGACACCGGTCGCGGTGGACCTGGCGGCTTCGGCGGCGGACGTCCTCCGGGCGGCTTCCCCGGAGGTCGCCCCGGCGCGACCGGCCAGCAGGGTGCGCCGCAGGGCGCACCGCAAGGACAGGGCTTCCCCCAGGGGCAGGGCTTCCCGCAGGGACAGGGCACCAGTCAGGGACAGGGCTCGGCGCAGGGCCAGACCGGCACCGGACAGAACGGCACCGGACAGAACGGCCCGACCGGCGGAGCAGGCGCCGGTGGGCTGCTCGAGGGCTCGACCTCGTCGGCCGAGGTCGACGCGCTGCTCACCCAGGACGCCGACTCCTACACCTGGGTCGCCGCCGCCGTGGGCTCCAACAGCGCCGCCGGCTTCCAGCTGTCCACCGAGGAGCCGGTGATGGCGATCGGCGGCTTCAACGGCTCCGACCCGTCGCCCACGTTGAGCGAGTTCAAGCAGCTCGTGGCCGACGGGGAGATCCACTGGTTCATCGCCGGCGGCGGTGGCGGACGTGGCGGGCCGGGTGCGAGCGGCAGCACGAGCACCGAGATCCAGGAGTGGGTCGAGGCGACGTTCACCGCGCAGACCGTCGACAACACCACGCTGTACGACCTGTCGGGCGGCGTGCAGTGAGCGCCGTGATGGAGCCGACCACGTCGCCGGCGCGTCGGCTCGGCACGCTCGACGTCGTCATCCCGGTGTTCAACGAGGAGCGCAGCCTCGTGGCGTCGGTCGAGGCGGTCGTCGCGCTCCTGGATGACCTGCCCCTCGTCTCGACGGTGACGGTGGCCGACAACGCCAGCACCGACCGCACCGGCGCGCTCGCCGACCAGCTGGCCGCCCGGCACCCCGGCGTGCGGGTCGTGCACCTGGAGGAGAAGGGGCGGGGTCGCGCGCTGAAGGCGGCGTGGTCGAGCTCGGACGCCGACGTCCTCGTCTACATGGACGTCGACCTCTCGACCGACCTGAACGCGCTGCTGCCCCTCGTGGCGCCGCTGCTCACCGGCCACTCCGACCTGGCCATCGGCAGCCGGCTCGCCCGGACGTCGCGCACGGTGCGCGGACCTCGGCGCGAGATCGTCTCGCGCGGGTACAACTACCTGCTGCGCGGTGCGATGCGGGCCCGGTTCAGCGACGCGCAGTGCGGCTTCAAGGCGATCCGTCGCGACGTCGCCGACCGGCTCCTGCCCCTCGTGCACGACGACGCCTGGTTCTTCGACACCGAGCTCCTCGTGGTCGCCGAGCGGTCGGGGCTGCGCATCCACGAGGTGCCGGTCGACTGGGTCGACGACCCCGACAGCAGCGTCGACGTGCTCCGCACCGCGCTCGACGACCTGCGTGGCATGGCACGGCTCGGCTGGTCGCCGCAGAGCTCGGCCGCGTCTCGCGCCAGGGCGCGGCCGGCGGGCTCTCCGCCCAGCTGGCCGGGTTCGCGGTGGTCGGCGTCCTCTCGACCCTCGCCTTCGCCGTCCTCTACCTCGGGCTGCGCGGACCCCTCGGCGCACAGGGCGCCAACGTGGTGGCCCTGCTGCTCACGACGGTCGCGAACACCGCCGCGAACCGGCGCTTCACGTTCGGCGTCCGTGGTCCGGGCGGTGCCGCCGTCCACCAGCTGCAGGGCCTGGTGGTGCTCGGAACCGGCATCGCCGTCACGAGCGGCGCCTTGGCGCTGCTGCACCAGCTGGCCGGCACGCAGCACCGTGGGCTCGAGGTGGTGGTGCTCACCGCGGCGAACCTGATCGTCACCGTGGGCCGGTTCGTGCTCATGCGCGGGTGGATGTTCCGGCGAGGCGCGGCCAGGACCGGGTGAGCCGACACGCCCCGGCGCGCGCGGTTGTCCCGCAACCAGCGATCCGCAAGGATCGACGTGTGATGCCGCGCTTCGTCCGCCGTGCCCTGGCCGTGACCTCGGCCCTGCTCGCTCTCGGGGTCGTGGGCGTCGTCGGGGTCGGGCCGGCCGCCGCGGAGGAGCCCGTCGACGTCAGCGGCCAGATCACCGACCGTGCCGACGCTCTCGGCGCCGACCGTCCGCAGGTCCAGGCCGCGCTCGACCGCTACTACCGCGACACCGGCCGTCAGCTGTTCGTCGTGTACGTCCGGACCTTCGACGGGCTGACGGGTGCCGAGTGGGCGACGCGCACCGCCGAGCGGTCGGGCCTGGGCCGCACCGACGTGCTGCTGGCCGTCGCGCTGGAGTCGCGATCCTACGGCTACGACGCCGACAGCGACGAGCTCTCCGACGCCGACCTGGAGAAGGTCGACCGCGAGTACATCCTCCCGGCCCTTCGGCAGGACGACTGGGCCGGTGCAGCCACCGGCGCCGCCCGGGGGCTCACCGACGTGGACCGCGACACCGGCATCCCGTGGGGCTGGGTCGTCGGCGGCACGGCTGTCGTGGCCGCCGGTGCTGCTTACGGGGTCCACCGCTCCCGTCGACGCTTCGACCACACGCACCCGGTGGTCGACGAGCACGGCCAGCCGGTCGACCCGGCGGCGATCCTCGACGACGACGAGCTCGAGGCCGCCGTCGCGGAGGCGCTCGTGGTGGTCGACGATGCGCTGCAGACCGCCGACCAGGAGGTCGGCTTCGCCGAGGCCCAGTTCGGCGAGGCCGCCGCAGCCGACTTCCGGCGCACGGTCGTGGAGGGGCGGGCCACGTTGCGCGAGGCGTTCACGCTGCGCCAACGGCTCGACGACGCCGAGCCCGAGACCGACGCCGAACGTCGCGTGCTGCTGTCACGGGTGCTGCACCTCTGCGACACGGTCGACGACGCGCTCGATGCCCAGGTCGAGCGCCTCGACGCGCTGCGCGACCTGCAGACCCGCGCGCCCGAGGTGGCCGACACGCTGCAGCAGCGCCTCGATGCCGTCGTCGCGCGGCTGGCGCCCACCGCCGAGACTCTCCGCGCGCTCCAGTCCGAGCACGCCGGCAGTGCGCTCGCCGCCGTCTCCGGCAACGTCATCCGCGCGGAGTCGCTCACGCGCAGCGCCACCGAGCAGCTCGGCCAGGCCCGCGCGGCGCTCGGCGGGTCCGACCACGCGACCGCGGCCGTGCGGCTGCGCACCGCTGAGGAGGCGACCGGCCAGGCCGTCGCCCTGCTCGACGCGGTCGACACCGCACGCGACGACCTCGCCCACGCCGCCGACGCGGCCGACGACCTGCTGGCCCAGGTGACGGCCACCGTCTCCGCGGTCTCCACCTACGTCGAGACGCACCGTGGCGCCGTCGGCAGCACCGCCCGCACGCGGCTCTCGGAGGCAGGCCGCCTGCTCGACGCCGGACGCCAGGCCGTCGACAGCGACCCCGAGGAGGCGACGCGCACGCTGGAGCGCGCCGCCGGGCTCGTGAAGGAGGCGCAGACGAGTGCCGAGGCCGACGTGGCCGCCTGGCGCGCGTCGTCGGCGCCGAGCGACGACCTCTCCCTGGGCGGGATCCTCGGCGGCCTGGCCATGGGGTCGGGCAGCCGTGGACGCGTCCGACGCTCCGGCCGGACGACCCGCTCGAGCCGCCGCACCGCCAGCCGCCGCACCCGCAGTCCCCGCTCCACCAGCAGACGGAGCCGTCGCAGCGGCGGCGGACGGTTCTGACCCCCGACCCCACCCGCACGTCCCACCGGAAGAGAGAGCACCATGGCCCAGAAGCAGTCGATCCTCGGTCGTATCGCCCAGCTGACCCGCGCGAACGTGAACGCGATGCTGGACAAGGCCGAGGACCCCGAGAAGATGCTGGACCAGCTGGTCCGCGACTACACCAACAGCATCGCCGAGGCCGAGGACGCCGTGGCGCAGACCATCGGCAACCTGCGGCTCGCCGAGGCCGACCACGCCGAGGACGTCGCCGCCGCCAAGGAGTGGGGCGCGAAGGCGATCGCCGCGTCGCAGAAGGCCGACGCCCTGCGCACCGCCGGCCAGCCGTCGGAGGCCGACCGCTTCGACCAGCTCGCCAAGGTCGCGCTCGGCAAGCAGATCGGCTTCGAGAACGAGGCCAAGACGGCCGCCCCCGCGATCGCCCAGCAGAACGAGACGGTCGAGAAGCTCAAGACCGGGCTCGTCACCATGCGCAGCCGGCTCGACGACCTCAAGACCCGTCGCGACCAGCTCGTCGCACGTCAGAAGACGGCCGCCGCGCAGGCCCAGGTGCAGCAGGCCGTCGGCTCCATCAACGTCCTCGACCCCACGAGCGAGCTGTCCCGCTTCGAGGAGAAGGTGCGGCGCGAGGAGGCACGCGTGGCCGGGCACGCCGAGCTGCAGGCCTCGAGCCTCGACGCGCAGTTCGAGGAGCTGGAGGCCGACACCACCCAGCTCGAGATCGAGGCGCGGCTCGCGGAGCTCAAGGGCCAGCTCGGCACGTCGTCGGCGCCCCAGGTCGAGTCCGCGCCCGAACAGCCCGCCTCCTGAGCGCAGAACTGCAAGGATGACGCCATGAAGATCAACGAGACCCACTCCTACGGCGACGCCGACGTCGAGGCCGTGTTCGGCCTCATCTCCAGCGAGGCGTTCCGCACCGAGGCTGCCGAGGACGCCGGCGCGAGCGACATCGACGTCGACGTCACCGAGTCCGGCGGGGCCGTGACGATCACGATCGTGCGCACCCAGCCCGCCGAGATGCCCGACTTCGTCAAGAAGCTCACCGGCGACACCGTGAAGGTCAAGCAGACCGAGAAGTGGAGCCCGCCGGAGTCCGACGGCAGCCGCAAGGCCGACGTGAAGGTCAGCATCATCGGCCAGCCCGCCGAGATGCTGGGCACGGCCGTCCTGGAGGCCAAGGGTGGTGGCACCTCGTTCACCGTCGCCGGCGACGTGACGGTGAAGATCCCGTTCATCGGCAAGAAGATCGAGCCCGAGGTCGCCAAGGCGATCAAGGGGTCGCTCAAGCACGAGGTCGAGCTGGGCAAGACCCGCCTCTGACCCCCGCGGGACCGCCCCGCCCGCGGTCCACGCACGAGGGCCCCCGACCGTGCAGGTCGGGGGCCCTGCTGCGTGGTGCGCGGCTCAGCCGAGCAGGCCGAGGACCGTCTCGAGCTCCTGCGGGGCGTACCAGGCGAGGTTGCCGCTGCCGTCGGCGTCGACGTGCAGGGCCTCGACGTCGGCGAGGGTCACGTCGGCGGTCGACCCGTCGGCCGACTGCGCCACCTCGGCCACGACCACGACCGGACCGTCCTCCGCCGCGGCCTCCAGCGCCTCGAGCTCGTGCTGCTCGTCGTCGGACTCCGCGGCGACGACCTCGCCGTCGAGCGGGCTGCCGTCGCGCAGGGCGCGCAGCCGCTCGGCGTCGACCCCGACCCACACCCGCACGCTCATGCCTTCCTCGGCTTCTGCCGGCCGCGCGGGGCCCGACCCCGACGCGGTCCGACGGTCTCCACCAGCTCCTCGAGGGCCTCCTCGATGCACTGCCCCAGGACGTCGACGTCGGGCACGGCCTCGCGGTCGGCGACGATCCCGAAGAACACGCCCCCGTGGTACGACGTGACACCGATCGACACGACACGCTGGTCGATGAGCGGGATCGCCGGGTACACCTCGGCCACCTGCTCCCCCGCCATGTAGACGGGCTCCTGCGGGCCGGGCACGTTGGTGATCGTCAGGTGGTGCCCGCGCGACGTCTCGGTCGCGGCGACGCGTGCGCCGACCGCGTGGAACGTCGACGTGGCGAAGCCCGGCAGGCTCGCCAGCTGGTTGGCGGCGACGGCGGAGCCGGTCTCGCGGTGGTCCTTCAGCGCGTACGACACCTGGTGCAGGCGCACGACCGGGTTCGTCTCGCCCACCGGGAGCGAGAGCAGGTGCCCGCGCACCTTCGAGCCGAGCGAGGTCGGCAGGCCGTCGTCGGCCGCGACCGACATCGGCACCATGGCGCGGAAGCTCGTCTTCGCGGTGACCGGCTCGGCGCGCGTCAGCATCCAGCCGCGGATGCCGCCGGTGATGACGGCGAGCACGACGTCGTTGACCGTGCCACCGTGCTGGTCGCGCACCCGGCGGTACTCCTCGAGGCAGGTCGAGACGGTCGTGAACCGGCGGTGGCGCGACAGCGTGCCCGAGAGGACGCCGCGCTGCGACGGCGCGCCCGCACCGATGACCGGCAGGTGGCGCGCGACGCGTCCGACGTTCATCTCGGCGATCCGCAACGCCTCGCCCGGGTGGCGCACGTTGCGCTCCAGCGTGGCGGCGACGACGCCGAGCGGACCCGGCCGCGGGTGCGGGTTCCAGTCCTCGTGCGGGATGTCGCGGACCCGGTCGGTCTCCTCCAGCAGCACCTGCGCGAGGTCGATCGTCTCCGAGCCGTCGACGAGCGCCTGGTGCGCCTTGAACAGCAGCGCCACGCTGCCGTCCTCCAGGCCCTCGATGAGGTAGAGCTCCCAGAGCGGGCGGTCGAGGTCGAGGCGACGGGCCACGAGCCGACCGACCAGCTCGTGGAGCGCGTCGCGCGTGCCCGGGCGGGGCAGCGCGGACCGGCGGACGTGCAGGGAGATGTCGAAGTCCTCGTCGTCGGTCCACAGGGGCGTGCCGAGCGCGCCAGGGACCTTGCGCGGCACCTGGCGGTAGCGCGGGACGATGTCGAGCCGTTCGTTGATGACGCCGATGAGTCGGTCGTAGGTGAGCGAGCCCCCGGGCTCCAGGATCGCCAGCGAGGCGATCTGGCGGGGCACGTCCGGGCTGTCCAGGTTCAGGAACATCGCGTCCAGAGGACTCAGGCGCTGCATCTCACTCCTCGCAGATCCCGACGAACCTACCACCGGTATCGACGTCCGGCGTGCGGCGTGGTTCACGTCGTGGGTGCGGCGAGCGTCACGGGACGGACGCGGGTCACGAGCGTCGCCAGCGTCTGGACGGAGGCGACCAGCGCCGACCTCGGGTCGACCTCGGCAAGGGTCGCCCCGCGCAGCGCGGCGGTGTCGACCGTGGGCCCGTCCTGCGGCAGCGCGACGAGCGGGCGGACGCCGGCGAGCCGGTGGACCGTCGAGGCCAGCTGCTCCACGCTCCACCCGATCGAGTCACGCACCTGGTTGAGCACCACGACCGGCTCGTCGGGCACCAGGTCGCGCAGGTCGTGCAGTCCCCGGACCAGACGGGTGAGCCCGACGGGGTCGGCCCGACCCACCACAACGACGACGTCGGCGACCTGGAGCGCGGTCACCGTGGCCTGGTCGCGACCACCGCCCGGCCCGTCGGGCGCCTCGAGGCAGGACGCGACGTCGACGACGACCGCGTCGTGCGTGTCAGCCAGCCGTCGCAGCACGCGCTCGAGGGGCGCCGCCCGCACGTGCACCCACATGTCGGGGCGAGGCAGCCCGGTGAGCACGGCGAAGCCGTCCCGGACGACCTGCAGGTGCTCCTCGACCTGCTCCTCGTGGCCCTGGTTCGCCACACGACAGGCCGCCATGAGGCCCGACACCTCGTCGAGCAGCCCGAGCTGCTGCGCCTGGGCGCCGCCGCTGGTGTCGGCGTCGACGAGCACGCAGCGCCGGCCGGTGCGCGCCATCGCGTCGGCCAGCGCAAGGGCCACGGTGCTGCGCCCGGGCGCGCCCTGCGGCCCCCACACGGCCACGACCAGGCCGTCACGCGGCGGCTCCGCCGCGTCGCGCGTCCCTCCGGGCGGCTCGTCCGCGGCGGGTCCGGCGTCGGCGCGCAGCCGGACCGTCCGCAGCGCCGAGACGACGTCGTCGCTCGCGCCCACGGCGTCGGCGCCCAGGGCCGACGCGCGGTCGGCGGGGCCGAGCCCGACGACCCGCACGCCGGCGGCGCGGACGGCGCGCACGGTCTCGACGTCGAGCCCCGGCACCGACAGGTCGACCGCGGCCACGGCGACGTGGCCCGTCTGCGCCACCGCGACGAGCTCCGCGACGTCGACGCACCGACGCACGAGCTGCAGGTCTGGCGCGGCCTCGACGGCCCGTACCGCTGCCGCCTCCCAGCCTGCACCGGCGGCCGCCAGCACGACCCGTCGCGGCGGGGAGGAGGTCACGAGCGCCGCACGATCGTCACGTGGCCGGACGTCAACCGGGCCAGCGTGGCGCCGTCGAGGTCGGGGCCGACGTCGACGAGCACGGTGCGCGCACCCCCGGACGCCCCGACGGCCCCGGCCCGCACGACGGCGACGCCCTCGAGCAGCAGCCGCGCCGGACCGGAGTCGGTCGCGACGGGGTCGCCGTCGGGTGACGGACCGACCCAGACGTCGACCCGCTCCCCCGCGCGCAGGTCGTCGGGCGCGGCCCCGAGCGCGACGGACAGCGGCAGCTCAACGGTGGCCGTCGCGCCGTCGGCGACGAGGTCGGCACGGCCGACGAGGGCACCCTCGGCACCGGCCCGCGACCACTGCAGCGCCTCGAGCCGACCCGGAAGCGCCTGGTCGGTGCGCAGCAGAGCACCGGCGGCGTCGCCGTCGACCCGGGCGCGGGTCTCGACGGACGGTCACGGCCGGTGACACCAGGCCGTGGGAGCATGGGCCCATGTCCGATGCGACTCCTCGGTTCCTCACCCTCGCCGACGTGGCCGAGGTGCTGAACGTGACGGTGCGCCAGGTGTACGCGTTGGTGCGCTCGGGCGAGCTGAAGGGCATCCAGATCGGCGGACGGAACCAGTGGCGGGTCGAGAACGACCAGCTCGAGGACTACATCCGCCGCCAGTACGCCCGCGCCGAGCAGGCCGTCGCCGAGCTGTCGGACGCCGACCTCGCCGACCAGCCCGACGACGTCACGCGCTGACGGCGACCAGCCCCGGCAGGCTCATCGGGCCACCAGCTCACTGGCCCAGCGTGACCACGGCGAGGGCGCGCAGGGGCACGAGCAGGTCACGCTCGGCCGTGCGCAGCACGACGCCACCGTCGACGACCCGCACCACCTGCGCGCGCAGGGTCGCGCCGTCGGTCCTGACCACCCGGACCTCGTCGCCGTCGTCGCGCAGCCGGCGGAGCACGTGCGGCCAGCCCAGCCGGGCGTCGACCGTGGACGGTGCCGGAGCGCGGCCGTCGGTGCGCACGCCGGTCACCGCGTCGATCGCGACCACGTGCTCGACGCTGCCGGCGTCGAGGCGCACGAGCCGGTCGTTCGCGAACCGGACCTCGCCGGCCAGCCGACCGGCGCCCAGCAGCTCCAGCTCCACGTAACCGCCGAGCAGCGAGCGCCACGGCGTCCGTGACCACTCCTCGTCGCGCAGCTCCGCGACCAGGGCGTCGCGCTCGAGGAGGGCGTCGTCGTCGAGCGACGCCTCGAGCTCGGCGAACAGACGCTCCCAGCGCATGCCAGCACCGTACCCCCGTCCCATCCCCGGCCTCACCTGTGCACGAGGCCTTGACCTCATGCGTCTTCCGACCTTCGATGTCATCAAACGTCGTCAAACGTCAGGAAACAGCATCATGCGTCTTCGGTGGTCCGGTCACCTGTGCTGCACCTGTGCTGGCTCGTCTCGGTCCTGGTGCTCCTCGTGCGGGTTCCGTCCGTGGAGCGCACCGTCGCGGGCCTGGGAGCATCGTCGTTCCCGACGGCGCTCACCTCCCTGCTCGAGCTCGTCCTCCTCACGATCGCGGCCTGGGCCGCCGTCGCGCTCGGCCTCGGTCTCGTCGGCGGCCGCGCGGCGGTCGTCGCGGCGCGGCTGCTGCCCCGTGCCGTCCGCGGCGCGCTGGTCGCCGGCGTCGTCACCACGCTGTCGGTCGGCACGGCGCACGCCGCTACGTCGCCGTCGCCCGACCCGAGTCCCGCCGCATCGACGCTCGACGGCCTCGTGCTCCCCGACCGCCCCGCGTCGGAGGTCCACGACACCCCGCCGGTGGGACCGCCGACGCAGCCGCCCCCCGACACCGTGGTGGTGGCTCCAGGCGACTCGCTCTGGAGCATCGCCGCGTCACGTTCAGGCCCCCGCGCGAGCGTCGCCGACGTCGCCACGTCGACGGAGCAGTGGCACCAGGAGAACCGCGAGGTGGTCGGGCCCGACCCGGACCTGCTCCAGCCAGGACAACGCCTCACGGCACCGCGGGAGCCGGCATGAGGACGTCGACGGAGCTGCGCTCCCCCGCCCGGTTCGTCACCGACGAGGACGCCCTGCCGGCGCAGCTCCCGCTGCCGCTGCCTGGTTCGCCCACCTCGGTCGTGCCGGTGCCGCAGACCCGCGACGGGGAGGAGCTGGCCCGACAGCTGCGAGCACCGCTGGCCCGGTTCATGCAGGGCGTGACCGAGGTGCTGTGCGGCGGACGTCCCGCCCGGCAGCTGTCGGCGTGGATGACGCCCGACGCGTACCGCGCACTGGTGACGGCGCTCGTGCGGCAGGGTCGCGTCCCGACGCGTCAGGACCGTCGACCCGCGGGCGGTCGACTCGCGTCGGTGCACCTGTCGGTCGTGAGCGAGCGCGCCGTCGAGGTCACGGGCCGCATGGTGCACCGCGGACGCTCGCACGCGATCGCCGTCCGGCTCGAGCTCGTCACCTCGCCGCGCGGTCGCGCGGTGTGGACCTGCACCGCGCTCGAGTGGGCCTGACCCCACCGGGCGACACGACGAAGGGCCCGCACCGTCGAGACGGTGCGGGCCCTTCCACGTCGGCGAGGCCGGTCAGCGGTTGCGCTTGCGCGACTGGCGCGCCGCCTTCGACTTCTGCCGTGCCTTCGACTTCTGGTTGGCCTGGCGCTGCTTGTCGCCGGCCGGCTCCTCGGTCTCGCTGTGCACCTCGACGTCGCCGTCCTCCGACGGGGCGGAGTAGGACAGCTTCTGCTCGCCCTTCGGCTCCAGGCCCTTGGCCTGCAGGTGCGGGTGCTCCTCGTCATCGGCCGGGGTCTCCTCGACCTGGACGTCGAGGTTGAACAGGAAGCCGACGGACTCCTCGGCGATGCCGTCCATCATGGCGCTGAACAGCTCGTAGCCCTCGCGCTGGTACTCCACGAGCGGGTCGCGCTGGGAGTAGGCGCGCAGGCCGATGCCCTCGCGCAGGTAGTCCATCTCGTAGAGGTGCTCACGCCACTTGCGATCGAGGACGCTGAGCACCACACGACGCTCCAGCTCGCGGGTGACCGGGGCGCCGAGCTCCTCCTCGCGACGGTCGTACGCCGTCAGCGCGTCGGCCGTGATCGTCTCGACGAGCGACTCGCGCGAGAGCGCCTCACGGCCGCCCGCCTCGTCCTCGACCTCCTCGATCGTCAACGACACCGGGTAGAGCGTGCGCAGCGCGGTCCACAGCTGCTCGAGGTCCCACTGCTCGGGGAAGCCCTCGGTGGCACCGTTCACGTAGCCCGTGACGGTGTCGGTGATCATCGTGCGCACCTGGTCCTCCAGGTCGGCGCCCTCGAGCACCTTGCGCCGCTCGCCGTAGATGACCTCGCGCTGGCGGCTCATCACGTCGTCGTACTTGAGGATGTTCTTGCGGGTCTCGAAGTTCTGCGCCTCGACCTGCGTCTGGGCCGACGCGATCGCGTTCGTGACGCGCTTGTTCTCGATCGGGACGTCGTCGGGGATCTTCATCGTCTGCAGAACCCAGTTGACCCAGTCGGCCTTGAACAGGCGCATGAGGTCGTCCTCGAGCGACAGGTAGAAGCGGGTCTCGCCCGGGTCGCCCTGACGGCCGGACCGACCACGCAGCTGGTTGTCGATGCGGCGCGACTCGTGGCGCTCGGTGCCGATGACGGCGAGGCCGCCGGCTGCCTGCACCGCCTCCTTCTCCTCGGCGACCTGCGCCTCGATGCGCTCCAGCGTCGCCGGCCAGGCCGCCGAGTACTCCTCGGCGTTCTCGAGCGGGTCGAGACCCTGCTTGCGCAGCTCGGCGTCGGCCAGGAACTCGACGCTGCCGCCGAGCATGATGTCGGTGCCTCGACCGGCCATGTTGGTGGCGACGGTGACGGCGCCGCGGTGACCGGCGACGGCGACGATCGCGGCCTCGCGCTCGTGCTGCTTGGCGTTGAGCACCTCGTGCGGGATGCCGCGCTTCTTCAGCAGCTTGGACAGCCGCTCGCTCTTCTCGACGCTCGTGGTGCCGACGAGGATCGGCTGGCCCGTGGCGTGGCGCTCCTCGATGTCGGCGACGACGGCGTCGAACTTGGCGGCCTCCGTGCGGTAGACGAGGTCGGGCTGGTCGATGCGCGAGACCGGCTTGTTGGTCGGGATCGGGACGACGCCGAGCTTGTAGGTCTTGTCGAACTCGCTCGCCTCGGTCATGGCCGTACCGGTCATGCCGCCGAGCTTGTCGTAGAGCCGGAAGTAGTTCTGCAGCGTGATGGTGGCGAGCGTCTGGTACTCCTCGCGGATGCGCACGCCCTCCTTGGCCTCGATCGCCTGGTGCAGGCCCTCGTTGTAGCGACGGCCGTCGAGGATGCGTCCGGTGTGCTCGTCGACGATGATCACGTTGCCGTCGATGACGACGTAGTCCTTGTCGCGCTTGAACAGCTCCTTGGCCTTGATGGCGTTGTTGAGGAAGCTGATGAGCGGGGTGTTGACCGCGTCGTAGAGGTTGTCGATGCCGAGCTGGTCCTCGACCTTGTCGATGCCCTCCTCGGTGACGGAGACGGTGCGCTTCTTCTCGTCGACCTCGTAGTGGGTGTCGATGCTCATCGCGCCGACGATCCGCGCGAACTCGCCGTACCACTTGACCTCGTCCTCGGTGGGGCCCGAGATGATGAGCGGCGTGCGCGCCTCGTCGATGAGGATGGAGTCGACCTCGTCGACGATGGCGAAGTTGTGGCCCCGCTGGACGCAGGCCGCGATGTCATCGGCCATGTTGTCGCGCAGGTAGTCGAAGCCGAACTCGTTGTTCGTGCCGTAGGTGATGTCGCACGCGTAGGCGTCGCGACGCTCCGGCGGCGTCATGTTCGGCAGGATCATGCCGACGCTGAGGCCGAGGTAGGTGTAGACGCGGCCCATCCACTCCGCGTGGTAGCGCGCCAGGTAGTCGTTGACGGTGATGACGTGGACGCCCTTGCCCGACAGCGCGTTGAGGTAGCTGGGCAGGGTCGCGACGAGGGTCTTGCCCTCACCGGTCTTCATCTCGGCGATGTTCCCGAGGTGCAGCGCGGCGCCGCCCTGCACCTGCACGTCGAAGTGCCGCTGGCCGAGCACGCGGCTGGCCGCCTCGCGCACCGTCGCGAACGCCTCCGGCATGAGGTCGTCGAGGGTCTCACCCTGGTCGAGCCGCTCCCGGAACTCGGCGGTCATGCCGCGGAGCTCGTCCTCGCTCATGGCGCGGAACTCGTCCTCGAGGGCGTTGACCTGCTTCGAGATCGCGGCGAGCTGACGAAGGATCTTGCCTTCGCCGGCGCGGAGGATCTTGTCGATGACCTTGGGCACGGTGGACGCACTCCTGAGTTGGTGAGACGGACCTCTCGCAGTGTATGCCGCGGGACCAGCACCGCGGGCACGGGTGGCGCGCTGGGGCTACACGAGCGCGCGGACGTCCGCCGCGAGGTCGCCCCGCTCGCCGACCTCGATGGCGCCGAGGGCCAGCCAGCGCGCCATGGTCCGCAGCTCCTCGGCCAGCTCGACCGCGGTGTCGGCCGGGGCGCCGGGCTCGGACCAGGCCCCGTGGACGACGAGCGTGCCGCGGGCGCGGTCCGCCTTGAGGTCGACCCGCGCGACGATCGCGTCGCCGAGCAGGAACGGCAGCACGTAGTAGCCGTACTCGCGCTGCGCCTCGGGCACGTAGATCTCGATGCGGTAGCGGAAGCCGAAGAGGCGCTCGGTGCGCTCGCGCTCGAAGACGAGCGGGTCGAAGGGGCTGAGGAGCGTCCGGGCGCGCACCGCGCGGGGGCGCGCCGCCTCGTGGTGCAGCCAGGCGGGTCGGTCCCAGCCCTGCACGCGCACGGGCAGCAGCACGCCCGCGTCGGCGAGGTCCTCGACGGCGGCACGGGTCGGGTCCGGAGCCGAGCGGAAGTAGTCGCGCAGGCACGGGAGGGTCGCGACGCCGTGCGCCCGGGCGGCGTGCTCGACCATCACGCGGTGCGCCTCGGCCTCGTCGAGCGCGGGGCGTGCGAGGACGTCGGCGGGGATGACCCGCTCGGGGAGGTCGTACTCACGCTCGAACTGCGCCGTGCGGCGCGCCGACGTCAGGCGTCCGCCGTGGAACAGGAACTCGAGGGCATTCTTCGTGGCCGTCCAGTTCCAGCCCCAGTGCGAGCGGTCGCGCTCGCGCTCCTGCCCCAGCGCCGCGTCGACCTGGCGCGCGGTGAGCGGACCGTGCTCGGCGACGTGCGCCAGGACGGCGTCGACGAGCTCCGGCTGCTCGCGGGCGACGCGGTCGGGCCCGCCCCACAGCCCGCGCCGGGACGCCATCCGGTGCTGCATGGCGGGCCACAGGTCGACGTCGACGAAGGTGGCCACGTGCGCCCAGTACTCGAACATGAGCCGCGGCGACCGGCCGGCCGCCCGGTGGAACAGCTCGAGGTCGTAGGGGCCGCACCGCGAGTACAGCGGCAGGTGGTGGGCCCGCTGGAGCACGTTGACCGAGTCGATCTGGAAGAAGCCGAGCCGGCGCAGCGTGCTGCGCAGGTGGGGTCGTGCGACGGTGGCCGGCCGGGCGCGGGTGAACCCCTGCGCGGCGAGCGCGACCCGACGGGCCTGCAGCGTGGTGAGACGTTCGGTCACGTCGAGCATCCTGCCGGGCGGCACCGACACCGGCGCCGCGGCCCCGCGCGAGGAGGCTGGAGCGCGCTCAGACCGGGTCGTCGAGCAGGTTGCTGCGCACGGCGTACATGGCGGCCTCCATGCGCGACTTCATCTGCAGCTTCTCGAGCATGTTGCGGATGTGGTTCTTGACCGTGTTCTCGCTGATGAACAGCTCCTCGGCGATCTCGCGGTTGCTGAGCCCCTTGGCGACGAGCCGCAGCACCTGCAGCTCGCGGGCGGTCAGCTGCGCGGTGGCCGGGGCCGGGCTGCGCGACATCTGCACGAACTCATCGAGCAGCTTCGTCGCCATGCTCGGGCTGATCAGCGACTGGCCGGCCGCGACGAGGCGCACGGCCTCGGCGACCTGGTCGTAGGTCGAGCCGTCCTTCAGCAGGTAGCCGGACGCACCGCTGCGGATCGACTCGTAGAGGTCGGACTCCTCGTCGCTCGCGGTGAGCATGATGATGCCCGTCGACGGCGAGATCGACTTGATGGTCTTGCAGACCTCGACGCCGGAACGCCCCGGCATCCGCACGTCGAGGAGCACCACGTCGGCGGGTGTCTCCTCGACGGCCGCGATGGCCTGGTCGCCGTCACCGACCTCGACGAGCTCGAGGTCGGCATCGGCGCCCAGGACCATCGACACGCCGCGCCGGAAGAGCTCCTGGTCGTCGACGAGCAGCACGCGGATGCGGGGCGCCCGAGAAGTCACCCGTGCATCATGCCACGCACGAGCGGCATCCGTCAGGGGGCGACGTCGCCCGACAGGTCGCCGGACTCGTCGACGTCGAGGTGGATGACTCCGTAGTCGTAGCCCTTGCGGAGGTACACGACGCTGGGTCGCATCGAGTCCTTCTCGAGGAACAGGTAGAAGTCGTGACCGACGAGCTCCATCTCGTAGAGCGCCTGCTCGAGGGTCATGGGGACGCCCTGGTGGGTCTTCTCGCGCACCACGAGCGGGCAGTCGCCCTGCACCTGGACGCCGGCGATCGTGGTCGTCTCGACATCGGTGTCGTCGCCGGACCCGTCGAGCAGGCCCGACGGCACCTCGGCGGGCATCTCCGCGATGGAGACGGGCCGGCGCTTGCCGTGGCTGATGCGCTTGCGGTCGGCGGCGCGACGCAGCCGGGCCTCGAGCTTGTCGATGGCCGCGTCGAGCGCGGAGTGCTGGTCGGTCGAGCTGGCCTCGGCCCGGACCGCCGGGCCTCGTGACCGGAGGGTCATCTCCACGCGCGCGGCCTGCTCGTGCTGCCGCGGGTTCTTCTCGTGCGTGACCTCGACCTCGACGCGGTTGATCTTCTGGCGCTGGTCGTACTTCTCGACCCGGTGCAGCTTCTCCTCGACGTGCTGGCGGAACCGGTCGGAGATCTCGCTGTTGCGGCCGTTGACGACGATTTCCATGGGGGCCTCCCTGCGCTCGGTCGTGCGATGTTTACATGCCACCGAACTTAGACCGACCGGCGCGCGGACACCAGAGGAACACGGAGTTCCTCGACGACCTTCAGGAACGAGCCGCCGTCGGGGCGGGTCGCGCGGCGGCGACGGCGGCGCCGAGGACGCTGGTGCCACCGGCCGCGAGCACCCGCACCGCCTCGGCGAGCGTCGCGCCGGTGGTGACGACGTCGTCGACGAGCACGACGTCGGCGGTCCCCGGGACCGCGCGGCGCGACCGACGCAGCGCGCCGTCGAGGTTGGCCCGACGGTCGCGCGCGCCCAGCCCCACCTGGTCGCGCGGCTGCCGCTCGATGGCGAGGGCGGGCACGACCACGGCCGGCAGGCCGACGTCGACCAGCACCTGCGCGGCGTGCCCGGCCGCCTGGCCGACGAGGTCGCCCCCGCGCCGCCGACGGCTGCGCCGGGTGGTCGGCACGGGCACGAGCACGACCCGGTCGCCCGGGCCGAGCGCGCACACGGACGCGGCGAGGAGCGTCCCGAGCACGGGGGTCAGCCGCGTGTGCCCGCGGCGCTTCCAGGCCAGCACGACCTCGCGCAGCACGCCGTCGTGCTCACCCGCCGCCACGACGGGCACCGGCCCGCCGTCGATGAGTCGCGGCTCGGGCCGCAGCGCCGCGCGGCACCGGGGACACAGGTCGAGCGCGACCCGCCCGCACCCGGCGCAGGCGGCCCCGAGGGCGAGGTCGGCCGCGGCGAGCCAGGAGTCCATGCGGCCAGGGTGGACCGCTCGGCGCACGGTCCGCCGACCCCGTCACGTGCCTGTGGACGCGGCCGTGGTGGAGCCGGTGCCGCTCAGCCGCCTGGGGACAGCGACGCGACCCGGGTGATGCCGAGCCGGGTCCAGGTCGAGTCCGGGCCGAGGTACCAGAGCCGGTCGCGCCGGTCGACCGCCCAGCGACGCTCGCCCTGCACGACGAGCGTCCGCGGTGCGACGTCGGGCAGGATCGGTGCCCCGCCGGCGGCGCCTCCCTCGAGGGACGTGCCGTCGACGAGGCCCTCGAAGACCTGCCGGCCGAGCTCGGTGTCGCCGAAGAACGCGAGCCGCACGCCGTCGACGAACCCGACCGACGACGGCCGCCCCACCTGCCAGGGCAGGGCGCGGCTGGGCCCGAGCCCGACCAGGGCGTCGTCGCCCGAGCGCTGGACCGCACCGACCCGCACACGACCGTCGACGCCGCCCGTGGTCACCGCGTACCGGGCGCCGTCGGGAGAGATCGCGAAGGAGGTGACGTCGAGGCCCGCCAGGCCCCCGAGCGGGAGCATGCGCGTGGCCTGCGGCTCGACGACCCGGACCCGCGGACCGCCGCCGGGGCGGTCGACGACGACGAGGGTGTCGCCGGTGGTCCACCAGGCCGAGACGAGCCGGTCGACGGCCACCTCGACGCGGTCGGTCCCCGTCGTGCGGCGCACGAGCAGCCGCTCACGGTCGCGCGAGAGGGTCGCGAGCCGCTGCGGTCCGACCACCAGCTCGGCGGTCTCGTCGGGGTCGACGTCCCAGACGGCAGGCAGGTCACGCAGACGGCGACCGTCGAGCTCGGCCGCCTCGCGACGTCGTCCGTCGACCACGACGTACGGCTCGCCCTGCTCGCGGGGGCCGTAGCGCGACCACGAGCCCATCGACTGCACGGCACCGCCGGTCGGGGTCAGGGTGGTCGTGCCGGCGCCGACCCGCACGCCCTTGACGTCGGACACCTGGCGCAACGTCCAGACCAGCTGGGCCGACAGCCGTCCCTGGTCGAGGGGCGAGAGGTCGGCGGCGGAGGCACCGAGGTCGACCTCGGCCACGCCGTCGCGGTCGACCGGCACCGCAGGGCGCAGGTCGCCCAGCCCGGGCAGGTAGGTGCGCTGCTGCGCCCCGGGGTCGGAGGGTCCGCGGGCGAGGGAGGCGACGAGGGCGGTGGCCAGCTGCTCCCCCGCCGGGAGGTGGACGGCCGACGCCACGAGCCGCGAGCCCGTCGGGTCGAAGAAGTACACCTGGAAGGCCCGGTAGTAGTCGGTGTAGAACTTCTCGGTCACCAGCAGGCCGGGCGGCGGCTCGGAGATCCGCCACTCGCCGTCGACCCGCTGCAGGGCGAGGTCCCAGCTCGCCGGGCCGGCCCCGTCGGCGACCCGCCCCGACGGGTTCAGCCGCAGCTCGCGCTGCGTCGTGAGCCGGACCCGCGCCGACGTGCTGCCCGTCCGCAGCTCCGCGACCGAGGGGTCGCGGTACACCTGCGTGCCGGCAGCGGGGTTCCAGCGCCGCGCCGCGTCCTCCGTCAGGTACCGCTCGGCGACACCGGTGGAGGGCGGGAACGCCAGCATGGCGTCGAGGTAGCCCGCCACGACCTGCTGCGGCGTGGCCCCCGGGCTCGGCGGCGCGGGCGCGTAGAGCGCCGTGCTCTGCTCGAAGCCCTCGTTCTCGCGCACCTGCCGCACGGGGCCGCCGGTGGGGATCGCCGAGCACGCGGACACGACCGCGAGCAGCGCCACGACGACGGTGGTGCGGACGGCGCGTGTCACGCGAACACCCGCTGGACGACCGGGGCGGGCGCCGTGCTGCGGCGGGCGGGGTCGACGACGCGCGGGAGCGTCAGCACGAACTCGCTGCCCTCCCCGGGGCGCCCCCACGCCTGCAGCGTGCCTCCGTGCAGCACCGCGTCCTCGCGCGCGATCGCCAGCCCGAGCCCGGTGCCACCCTGGGTGCGGGCCGGGTCGGCGCGCCAGAACCGGTCGAAGACCCGCAGGTTCTCGTCGCCGCGCAGACCGACGCCGAAGTCGCGCACCGCGATGGACACGGCGAAGCCGTCCTGGGCCACCTCGATCTCCACCACGTCGGAGCCGCTGTACTTCACCGCGTTCGCGAGGAGGTTGCGCACCACCCGGTCGATGCGGCGGATGTCGGCCTGCACGACCGCCGGACGGTCGGCCCCGACCGTGCGGCCGATGATGCCGGCGCGCTCCAGCAGCGGGTCGGCCGCCGCCGCCCGCGCCACGCGCGCCAGGTCGACGTCGGCGAGGTCGAGCCGCGCGGCTCCCGCGTCGAAGCGGCTCAGGTCGAGCAGCTGGGTGAGCAGCTCCTCGAAGCGGTCGAGCTCACGCTTGAGCAGCTCGGCCGAGCGCGCGCTCTGCGGGTCGAACCGGTCGCGCGCGTCGAAGAGCAGCTCGCTGGCCATCTGCACCGTCGTGAGCGGGGTCCGGAGCTCGTGGGACACGTCGGACACGAACCGCTGCTGCAGCCGCGAGAGGTCCTCCAGGCGCCGGATCTGGCTCTGCAGGCTCGCCGCCATCTGGTTGAACGACGTGGAGAGCCGCGCGATGTCGTCCTCGCCGCTCACGTGCATGCGCTGCTCGAGGCTGCCGGCGGCGTAGCGCTCGGCGATGCGGCGGGCCAGCCGCACGGGCGTCAGCACCTGGCGCGACACGATGAACGCCACGCCGCCGACCATGACCACCATCGCCAGCCCGCCGACCAGGAGGGCGTTGCGCACCAGGCTGAGGGTCTGCTGCTGCTCGGTGAGCGGGAAGAGGTAGAAGAGCGCGTAGGTGTCGCCGGTGCCGGGCGCCCGCAGCCGGCTGCCGACGACCACGGCGGGACGCGAGCCCGACCCGATGAGCGAGAGCTCGGAGTAGCGCCAGAAGACCCCCGGTCGCTCGATCACCTGGCTGCGCAGGTCCGGCGGCAGCGAGCCGGGCGCGAGCCGCCCGGACGCGCGGACCGGCGGCGCGCCGCTGCCCGAGCGGAGCGGTCCCTCGAGCACCAGCTCGTAGGACCGGCTGCCGCTGTCGGTCTCGGTGACCGCGTCGACGAGCTGGGTCAGGGTGGCGGCCTGGGCCTGCGGCTGGGTCTCGACCGCGACGTCGAGCTCGGCCTGCGCCTTCTCGAACCCGCTGCGCGCCTCGGCGACCGCGCTCGCCGTGCGGCTGCTCGTGAGCCCGTCGGCGATCTGCTGCAGCAGCGCCCAGCCGACGAGCCCGACGACGATGGCCACGAGCAGCACGGTGCTCGTGACCACCCGGGCCTGCAGTGAACGACGCCACAGCCCGGTGACCCGCCGGATCACGCCGGCCGGCCCGTCATGGGGCCGGTTCGTCGACGAGTGGCGTGGGCGCGATGGCCTGGTAGCCGACGCCGCGCACCGTCCGGATCACCTGCGGCGACTCGGCGTCGTCCTCGATCTTGGAGCGCAGACGGGTCATGTGCACGTTCACGAGCTTGGTGTCGCCGGGGTGGTGGTAGCCCCAGACCCGCTGCAGCAGCACCTCGCGCGTGAACACCTGGTCGGGGTTGGACAGCAGGCAGGCGAGCAGGTCGAACTCCAGCGGCGTCAGGTCGAGCGCCCGCCCCGCGCGGCTGACCGTGTGCGCCCCGGGGTCGAGCTCGATGTCGCCGAAGACGAGCGGCTCGCCGACGGCGTCGTTGCGCCGCAACCGGGCCCGCACCCGCGCCACGAGCTCGGTGTTCTTGAAGGGCTTCGTGATGTAGTCGTCGGCCCCGGCCTCCAGGCCGCGCACCACGTCGAGGGTGTCCGACTTCGCGGTGAGCATGATGATCGGCACCCCCGACGTCGCGCGGATGCGACGGCAGACCTTCATGCCGTCCTGCCCGGGGAGCATGAGGTCGAGCAGCACGACGTCGGGCTTGAAGGACGTGAACACGTCCATGACCTCATCGCCCGTGCGGCAGACCGAGGTGGTGAGCCCCTCGGCCTGGAGCACGATGGTCAGCATCTCGGCGAGCGAGGCGTCGTCGTCGACGACGAGGACACGGTCGCGCTTGCTGCGTCGGTAGCTCATCGCGACCCGCCCCTCACCTGGTGCCGGACCATCGTGCTCCGCCCGGTCGTGCTCAGTAGCGGTAGTGGTCCGACTTGTACGGACCGGCGACGTCGACGCCGAGGTAGGCGGCCTGCTCCTTGCTGAGCTCGGTCAGCTCGACGCCGAGGGCGTCGAGGTGCAGGCGGGCGACCTCCTCGTCGAGGTGCTTCGGCAGCACGTGGACGCCGAGCTCGTACTGGTCGGCCTTCGTGAACAGCTCGACCTGCGCCAGCACCTGGTTGGTGAAGGAGTTGCTCATGACGAACGACGGGTGACCGGTCGCGTTGCCGAGGTTCATGAGGCGGCCCTCGGAGAGCACGATGATCTTCTTGCCCGGCTGGCCGTCCTCGCCCGGGAAGATCCACTGGTGGACCTGGGGCTTGATCTCGTCCTTGACGATGCCGGGGATCTTGGCCAGGCCGGCCATGTTGATCTCGTTGTCGAAGTGGCCGATGTTGGCGACGATCGCCTGGTTCTTCATCGCCTCGAAGTGCTCGACGCGGATGATGTCGAAGTTGCCGGTCGTGGTGATGAAGATGTCGGCGTAGTCGACGACGCTCTCGAGGCGCTTGACCTCGTAGCCGTCCATGGCGGCCTGCAGGGCGCAGATCGGGTCGATCTCGGTGATGATGACACGGGCACCCTGGCCGCGCAGCGACTCCGCCGAGCCCTTGCCGACGTCGCCGTAGCCGCAGACCACGGCGACCTTGCCGCCGATCATGACGTCGGTGGCGCGGTTCAGGCCGTCGACGAGGGAGTGGCGGCAGCCGTACTTGTTGTCGAACTTGCTCTTGGTGACGGAGTCGTTGACGTTGATCGCGGGGAACAGCAGCGTGTTCTCCTTGAAGCGCTCGTACAGACGCAGCACGCCGGTGGTGGTCTCCTCCGAGACGCCCTTGATCATCGGGGCACGCTTCGTCCAGCGCTGCGGGTCGGCCTCGAGCGAGCGGGCCAGCACGCGCAGCACCTCCTTGAACTCCTCGTTGTCCGTGGAGTCCAGCGGCGGCACGGCGCCGACCTTCTCGTACTCGACGCCCAGGTGCAGCAGCATGGTGATGTCGCCACCGTCGTCGAGGAGCATGTTCGGGCCGCCCTCGGCAAAATCGAAGACCTTCTCGGCCTCGTCCCAGTACTCGGCGAGCGTCTCGCCCTTCCAGGCGAACACCGGGACGCCCTGCGGGTCCTCGGGGGTGCCGTGCGGGCCGACGACGACGGCCGCGGCGGCGTGGTCCTGGGTGGAGAAGATGTTGCAGGTCGCCCAGCGGATGTCGGCACCGAGCGCCGCGAGCGTCTCGATCAGCACGGCCGTCTGCACCGTCATGTGCAGCGAACCGGCGATGCGGGCGCCCTTCAGGGGCTGGTCGGCGCCGAAACGCTCGCGCATGGCCATGAGGCCGGGCATCTCGTGCTCGGCGAGCTCGATCTCCTTGCGCCCGAACTCGGCGAGCGACAGGTCAGCGACGTTGAAATCCATGGCCCCCATGCTACCCGGCCCGACGAGGGGTCGGGGACCGAGTCACGCCAACGCGCGCGCCTCCTCGACGAGCATCACCGGGATGCCGTCGCGCACCGGGTAGGCGAGCCGGCAGGCCTGGCACACGAGCTCGGACGCGTCCTGGTCGACGAACAGCGACGACCGGCACTGCGGGCAGACGAGGATCTCCAGGAGCGCGGGGTCGAGGAACATGCTGCGCAGTCTACGGCCGGTCAGGCTCGCACGACCGCGAGCACCTCGTCGCGCACGCGCTCCATGGTGGCGTCGTCGGCGCCCTCGACGTTCAGCCGCAGGAGGGGCTCGGTGTTGGAGGCCCGCACGTTGAACCACCAGTCGTCGGTGGTGACGGTCAGGCCGTCGAGCCGGTCCTGGTGGTGGTCGGCGTACTGGCGCGAGAGCCGTTCGAGGACGGCGTCGGTGTCGTCGACGCGGCTGTTGATCTCGCCGGAGGCGCTGTAGCGCGAGTACTCCTCCATGAGGGCGCTGACGGTGGTCTCGGTCTCCGCGAGCGCGGCGAGCACGTGCAGCGCGGCGAGCATGCCGGAGTCGGCGAGGTAGAACTCGCGGAAGTAGAAGTGTCCGGAGTGCTCGCCGCCGAAGACCGCGCCGGTCCGGGCCATCTCGGCCTTGATGAGCGAGTGCCCGACGGGGGTCCGCACCGGCACGCCGCCGCGCTCGCTGACGATCTCGGGGACGGCGCGCGAGCAGATGACGTTGTGCAGGATCGTCGCGCCGGGCTCCTGGAGCAGGTGCCGGGCGGCCACAAGCGCCGTGATCGTCGACGGCGCCACCACGTCGCCGTGCTCGTCGACGACGAAGCAGCGGTCGGCGTCGCCGTCGAAGGCGAGCCCGAGGTCGGCACCGTGCTCGCGCACGGCGGCCTGCAGGTCCACCAGCGTGCTGTGGTCGAGCGGGTTGGCCTCGTGGTTCGGGAAGGTGCCGTCGAGCTCGAGGTAGAGCCCGATCACCTCGAGGTCGAGGCGGCCGAGCACGGCGGGCACGGTGTGGCCGGCCATGCCGTTGCCGGCGTCGACGACGACCTTCAGGCGACGTCCCTCGACGGGCGCGAGGCCGAGCAGCGTGTCGGCGTAGGTCTGCAGGAACTCCAGGGACTCCAGGGTGCCGGTGGGCTCCGGCACGTCGGCGGGGTCGCGGTCGAGCAGCGGGCTGGCCGCCTCGGCCATGGCGGCCAGGCCGGACGACAGCCCGATCGGGCGCGCGCCGGCTCGGCAGAGCTTGAGCCCGTTGTCGGCGGCCGGGTTGTGGCTGGCCGTGACCATCACGCCGGGCACGTCGAGCACGCCGGAGGCGCAGTAGAGCATGTCGGTGGAGGCGAGGCCGATCTCGACGACGTCGCCCCCGCGCGCGCGGATGCCGTCGGCGACGGCTCCTGCGACCTCCGGCGACGACGCGCGCACGTCGCGGCCGACGACGGCCCGACCACGGCCCTCGGAGATGCCGACCTCGTCGGCGAACGCCTCCCCGAGCGCCCGCGCGATCGCCGGGTCGAGCTGGTCGGGCACCCGACCGCGGACGTCGTAGGCCTTGACGACAGGGCGCAGCCGTGCGTGCATTCAGTCTTCCTTCGGTGGTGGGACGAGCGTGAGTCCGGGAGGTCCTGCTGCGGGGCGAGGACGACGACGTCCGACCTCGCGCACCGCGTCGGCGAGGGCGAGGAGGTCGTCGTGGCTCGGGCGCACCGTCGACGGGTCGGGCGCGAGCCGCAGCACGCTCCAGCCGTTCGGCGCGGACAGCCGACGGCTGTGCTCCTCGCAGAGGTCGTAGGTGTGCGGCTCGGCCGCGGTCGCCAGCGGGCCGAGCACGGCCGTCTGGTCGGCGTAGACGTACGTCAGCGTCGCCACGGCCGGCTGGGAGCACGCGGACCGCGTGCAGCGTCGAACAGCACCCACGGGCCGAGCGTAGCCCGCCGAGGGGTGCGGTGCGGTTAGGCTCACCGCGTGACCCGACGTCTGCAGCACCTCGACGGGACCGTGAGCGGGCCCCGGCCCGGACGGATGCGGACCCGCCGGCGCGACGCACGCGGTCCGCTGGCGCTGCCCGGGCCCTTGTCGCCGCGCAGCGTGCCGGCGCACCGGACGCCGCGCGAGGCGTTCGACCACCTCGTCGCGGGCGTGCTCGCTCCGCTGGCGAAGCACTTCGACGCCGAGCCCGACCAGGTCGAGGTCGTCGTCGAGGACGTGCCGCTGCTGCCGCCGGAGTGGTCCGAGGACGTGCCGCTCAGCAGCGTCGCGCGTCGCGGCGACGTGACGCTCGTGGTGCTCTACCGACGGCCGCTGACCGAGCGGTCCGGCGGGCGGGTCGACCTCGAGGAGCAGGTGTGGGACGTCGTGCTCCACCGGCTCGCCGAGGTCTGGCAGGTCTCCCCCGACGACCTCGACCCGCGCTAGCCGTTCGCCCTGTCAGGGAGCGGGCCGCACGCGGGGCGTGAGCACGTCGACCGGCGCGGCCTGCAGCGCGAGGCTCGCCTGGCGTCCCCCGGCCGTGTACTGCGCCGTGCCGACGACACCGCCGTCGGAGCGGACCAGCACCGAGGACACGCCGTCGAGGTCGAGCACGCGGCCGAGGTCGACCCGCACGGTCGAGCCCGCCGGCACGGACACCTCGGCGCGGTCACGGCGGGCGAGGTCGGGGCCACGGCCCTCCACCACGACGGTGCGGCCGGCGTCGCCGGGCGCCGTGAGGAGGAGGTCGGGCTCGCCGACCGCGCCGCCGACCGGGACGAGCGCCCCGCCCGTCCAGTCGCCGACGTCCTCGAGCACCGAGAGGTCGCCGTCGGACGCGACCGACGCCGACGCCACGACCGGCTCGTCGGAGACGACGCGCAGCGCCGCAGGGCCGTCGCCGACGCTGCCCGGCAGGCTCACCCGCGTGACGCTGCCGGGCCGCACCCGGACCTCGTCGAGACCCTCCGGCGCGAACGTCCCGTCGGGCCCCAGCACCTCCACGCGAGCGCGTGCCGTCGTCTCCCCCGGGTTGAGCACGCTGAGCGTCCGGGTGCCGCGGCCCACGAGGCCGGCGAGCACCACGCGACGCGAGGGCGAGGCCATGGGGCTGACCAGCTCCGAGCCCTGGGCGCTGCCCGTCGAGGTGTCGAGCGCGGCGACCGCGACGGCGCCGCGACGCCGCGCCACGTGCACGCCGAGGACGTCCTCGCCGGCGGCGAGGTCGGAGAGCCGGACGGTGCGGGTCGAGCCGGCCTCGACGACGAGACCCTCGCCCCCCACGGCGTCGACCGGACCCTCGGGCGACCAGAGCGTGACGTCGAGGACGGCGGGCGTCTGCGACAGGTTGGTCAGGACGAGGACGCCGAGGTGACGCTGCGCGGACCCGAGTCCGGCGTACCAGGCGTCGTCGACGACGCCCGGACAACGTCCCCGAGGGCCCGGGCGAGGTCCGAGCGGACCCAGCGGGCCGGGTCGACGACGTCGGCGACCTCGTCGCCGCCGGGCGACAGCCTGGCGGACGCGGAGCGGCCGGCCTCGACCTGTCCCGTGACGAGTCCGGGGCCTCCGGCACACGCGTACCGCGTCTCCTGCACGGGCACGGCGCGTGGGGCCTCGCCGGGGTCGTCGGAGGTGCCGACCAGCGCGGCCAGCAGCACCAGGAGCGCGGCGAGCGCGGGCAGCAGGGCGGGCAGCCCGGACCGTCGACCGCCCGTGCGCGGACGGCGGCGGGCGGCGTCCCCGGCGGCACTGGACCTGCGGCCGGGCGCTCGGCGGGGCCCGCGGCTGGGCTGGCGCTCGACGCGCCTTCCCCCGCTCACGAGCGCACCTCGTCCGTGCGGACACGACGACCGCCGCCGGACGTCACGTCACCGGAGGGCGTGTCGTCCGGGGTCGACGGTCGGCGGCGCACCGGCGCGGTCAGCACGACGGCGACGAGCCAGAGCAGCACCTGGCCCGCGGCCAGGAACGGCCGCCACGCCGGCGCCTCGGGGCGCGCCGGCTGCGTCGGCTCGGCGAGCGTCCAGACC